>NZ_JBFAMR010000047.1:0-62816 GCF_040656595.1 Actinoplanes sp. NPDC049802 | reverse complement strand
GCGCGACGGTCAGCGCGCGACGGTCAGCGCGCGACGGTCAGCGCGCGACGGTCAGCGCGCGACGGTCAGCGCGCGACGGTCAGCGCGCGACGGTCAGCGCGCGACGGTCGGGAGACGAGAAGCCGACCGGCCACCGAGGGAGGGTGCGGTGGCCGGCCGGCGAGGGGAACGTCAGGCGGGGACGGAGCGGCGGCCGACGGAGAGGACGTCGAGCAGCAGCGCCGCCAGGGCGACCACGCAGAGAAGGCCGAGGCCGAGGGCGTAGGAGTGGAACCGGCCGTAGATGGCGCCCATCAGCAGGGGCGGGATGAAGCCGCCCAGGCCGCCGACGGCCCCGACGATGCCGGTCACCGCGCCCACCTGGCTGGCGGGGGTGAGCTTCGCCACCAGGGCGAAGGTGGCGCCCGATCCGGCGCCGAGGGCCACGGCCATCGTCAGGAAGGCGACCGTGCCGACCGGGGCCAGGCCGGGTGTGAAGGCCTGGACCGCGGCGCCGACGACCACGACGCTCAGGGCCACCGCCAGGACACGGCTGGCGGCCACGCGGTCGGAGAGCCAGCCGCCGACCGGGCGCATCAGGACGGCCAGGACGACGAAGCCCGCCATCCGGTTCGCGGCGTCGGCCGGGGTGAGGTTGTAGGCGGTCTTCAGGTACGCCGGCAGGTAGACCGAGAAGGCGACGTATGCGCCGAAGGACACCGCGTACAGGGCGGCGGCCTGCCAGGTGACGGGGAGGCGGAGGGCGGCGCCGAGGCGGGCGCCCAGTGACGTGGTGGGGATCGTACGGCCGGGGGCGTCGCGCATCACCAGCCAGGAGACGACGGCGAAGACGGCGAGGGCCGTCGCGGTGACGACGAAGGGGGTGGCGGTGCCGTTGGCGTCCACCAGTTTGACGGTGGTCAGGGCGCTGACGGCGGTGCCGCCCATGCCGGCGCCGAAGACACCGACCGCGAAGCCGCGGCGTTCGGGCGGGAACCAGGCGTTGACGAACGGCACGCCGACGGCGAAGGTGGTGCCGCTGATGCCGAGGAAGAAGCCGCCGACCAGCAGCGAGGTGAGCGAGTCGTGGCCGATCAGGCCGAGGTAGAGCACCGGGACGGTGGTCGAGAGCGAGATCAGCGGGAACATCACCCGCCCGCCGAAACGGTCGGCGAGCGCTCCGACGGGGATGCGGCCCAGCGAGCCGACCACCACCGGAACGGCCACCAGCAGCGCCTGCTGGAAGGGGGTCAGGCCGAGGTCGGCCTGGAATCTCACGGCCAGCGGGCTGAGCAGCGCCCAGGCCCAGAAGTTGATCGCGAAGCCGATCGTTGCCAGAGCGAGCATCAGACCGGCTCGGTCGGCGCCCTTCTCAGTGCCGGGCTGCGCCGCCCGAGTCAGAACCGTTCTCATGTCTGCGCTCCACTTCCGTCTCGCCCCGCCATCGCCCCGAAGAGGGCGGTTCGTCATGCGGGCGGGGTGAGAGCCTGGGAACGAGGGACACGAGAGGGCTGCAGCCGCTGAAGCCGGGTCGCGAAGCTCGCGCCGGTCGATCACCGGCTGGCACCACACCGCGTCAGGCGGGGCGTCGAGTTCTCCCTGAAGCATAGAGGACCGAAAGATCGACTCCGGTGCCGGGCCGCCATATCGTCCCAGGTCAGGGACCTTTGGCCCGGGTTCGGGGGCCGTCCTGTCCACGGACGTGGAGCACGAAGAGGGTGGCGGCCGGGCCGGCCGCCACCCTCTGGTGGAACGTGGTCCCGTCAGCTCGGCTTCTCGGCGCCCTTGCGGGCGTAGAAGTGCCACGCCAGCCCGATGCAGACGGCGAAGAAGGCCGCCCAGCCGAGGAAGAACGGCAGCGGGGAGACGCTCGCCAGGCCGATACCGAAGAGGAAGGGCCCGAAGGCGGCGATCGCGGCGGTCCAGCCGATCACGCCACCGGCCTGCCGGCGCTCGAAGATCATCGGCATCTGCTTGAAGGTGGAGGCGTTGCCGATACCGGCGAAGAAGAAGATGCCCAGCATGCCGGCGACGAAGAACTTGAACTCACCGACCGAGTCGGGGCTGAGCCAGAACGCGGTGAAGACGGTGGAGACGGTCATGCCGACGCCGGCGAACACGGTCCAGACCGCGCCGCCGAACCGGTCGCAGAGCGGGCCCCAGGCCACCCGGGCGGCGGAGCCGACCAGCGGGCCGAGGAAGGCGAAGGTCAGCGGGTCGGGGGCGCCGTCGAAGCCGCCGTACAGGTTCTTGATGAGCAGGCCGAACTGGGCGGCGAAGCCGGAGAACGCGCCGAAGGTCATGAGGTAGAGCGCCGTCATGATCCAGGTGTGCTTGTTGCTGAAGATGTCCAGCTGCTGGCGGAAGTTGGCCTGCACCGGGACGCTCTTGAGGGTGAACCAGGCGAGCACCGCGCCGGCGACGACCCACGGGATGAACACCAGGCCGGCGTTGTGCAGCCAGATCGTGTCGCCGAGGCCCTCGGCCGGGGTGACGACCTTCTCCGGGGCGATCGAGGCGGTGCCCAGCAGTGCGAAGCCGATCACCCACGGCACCAGGAACTGCACGACGCTGACGCCGAAGTTGCCGATGCCGGCCTGGATGCCCAGCGCGATGCCCTGCTTGCGCTTGGGGAAGAAGTACGAGGTGCTCGGCATGAAGCCGGAGAACACGCCGCCGCCGATGCCGCAGAGGAAGGCGAGCAGCAGCAGGACGCCGTAGGGGGTGCTCGAGTCCTGCACCGCCCAGCCCCAGCCGACGAGCGGGAAGATCAGCAGCAGCGTGGAGATGGAGACCAGCTTGCGGGTGCCGAGGACCGGCGGGAGGAACATCCAGACCATGCGCAGCAGGCCACCGGCGAGACCCGGCATCGCGGTCAGCCAGTAGAGCTGTCCGGCGCTCAGGCCGAACCCGATGTTGTTCAGGCGGGGCGCGATCGCGGAGACCAGGAACCAGGTGATGAAGGCGAGCGAGAGCGTGTAGGTGGTGACGCCGAGGGTCCGCCAGGCGAGGCGGCTGTCCCAGGACTGCTCGTCCTCGGGATCCCAGTTCGTAAGCCACTCGCCGGCCTGGCCGTTCGGCCCGGATTCAGCACGTGATCGGTGGGGTCGATCGGCCAAGCTGGTCATGTCGATTGCTCCTTGCAGACGTAGTCGCCGCACCGCGGTTACATGACCACCATCGGCCAGCCAATCCCTGTGCCCACACCGACCAGAGTCCCGGGATTCACGGGACTCAAGTCCCGCGCATCCGGGACCTTCCGGTAAAGAAACGTCGCCTCGCGCGGGGCGCGAGGCGACGGAAAAGGGGACGGCGGACCCTGCTCAGGCGACGCCGAGCGTCGCCACCAGGAAGTCCGAGCCGGGCGTGAAGGGACGCAGGTCCCAGGTGCTGAGCAACAGTTGCGGGGTGAGGCCGGCGGCGGCCGCGTCGGCGAGGAAGCCGTCGAACTCGTAGCCGCGGCCGGCCCCGAAGCCGATCACGGCACGGCCGCCGTCGGCGAGGTGGACGGCGAAGCGGCGCAGGATCTCCACGCGGGTGGACGGGCCGGCGAAGGTCATCACGTTGCCGGCGCAGACGATCGCGTCGAACCGGTCCGGCAGGTCGAGCTCGCTGAGGTCGCCGACCTGCCAGCGGGGTCCGGGGTGCTGCTCGCTCGCCTCGGCGATCAGTTCCGGGTCGAGGTCGACGCCGGTGACCTGGTGGCCGGCGGCGGCGAGGTGGCCGCCGACCCGGCCGGTGCCGCAGCCGGCGTCCAGGACGCGGGCGCCGCGCGGGACCATCGCGTCGATCATGCGGGCTTCACCGGCGAGGTCCTCGCCGCGGGCCGCCATGGCCCGGAACCGGTCGATGTACCACCGGGAGTGGCCGGGGTTCTCGGCGATCTTCCGCAGCCAGAGGTTGTCGGTGCTGGTCATGGGGCGGTGGTTACCTCTTCTATCCAGCCGAGGGCGGCGATCGCGGTAGGGAAGCCGCAGGTGGTGACGGCGGCGAGCGCGACGGCACGGACCTCGTCGAGGCTCGCGCCGTGCTGCAGTGCCTTGCGGACGTTGGAGCGTACCGCGCCCTCGGACTCGGCGCCGACCGCGACGGCCAGCTTGATCAACCGATCGGTACGGTCGTCGAACGGGTTCTGTTCCCGGATGGTGCGGGCCAGGTCGCCCTGTGCCTCCGCCACCTCCGGAAACCGTTCCAGGAATCGCTGATAGATGCCGGGAAGGTAGTCGTCACTCATGCCTTGACGGTAGGGCGTTCCGGCCGTGGGGCGGGCGAGACGGTCCGAACGTCCGCCGGGGCGGGCTGCGGCGCGGGGGCGGGCCCGCGGCGACCGCGGTAGACGACGTACGGCCGCCACAGGTAGGCGAGCGGCGCCGACCAGACGTGCACGAGCCGGGTGAACGGCCACAGCGCCATGAACAGGAAGCCGCCGATGGCGTGCAGCTGGAACACCAGGGGCGCGTCGGCCATCAGCGACGGGTCGGGCTGGAAGTAGAAGATCTGCCGGAACCAGACGGCGAGGCTCTCCCGGTAGTCGTAGCCCTCCCCGAACAGGTTGATCACGACGGTGCCGCTCATCCCGAGGACGACCATGGCGGCGAGCGCGGCGTACAGCACCTTGTCCATGGTCGTGGTGACCCGCCGGACGCGGCCGTTGACGAACCGCCGGGCGATCAGCAGAGCCAGGCCGGTGACCAGCATCAGCCCGGTGATCACGCCGCCGGTGACCGAGACGACGTGGTAGGTGTGCTCGGAGACGCCCAGGGCGTGGGTCCACGAGGCGGGGACGAGCAGGCCCATCGCGTGGCCGGCGATCACGCCGAAGGCGCCCAGGTGGAACAGCGGGGACCCGAGCCGCAGCAGCCGGCTCTCCAGGAGCTGGCTGGTGTGGGTGGTCCAGCCGAACTGGTCGCGCCGCCACCGCCAGACGTGGCCGGCCACGAAGACGGCCAGGCAGGTGTAGGGCACCACGGCCCAGATCAGGGTGTTCATCGGGACACCTCCGCGTTTCCGCAGGCAGCGTAGGGGGCGAGGTCGGGGCCGAGGCCCACCTGCTCGAGACCTACGGTCTCGACCGGTGGGCCGTCGACGGCCAGGGCGGTGAGGGCTTCCCGGTCCGCGTCGGTCAGCTGCGGCAACAGCTCACCGACGACATCGAGGACCGAGGCGTACGGCGTACGCGTCTCGTGCAGCGCCGCCCGCAGCAGTTCGATGCCCTGCCGGTGCTGGCGCAGCGGGGCCTCGCCGTCGCCGGGCCCGGCCGTGGCCGCGAATTCGAGGACGACCGGCAGCAGGTCGGGCAGTTCCCCGTCGGCGAGCCGCAGCCCGTGGGCGCGGTACCGCTGTTTGAGCATGAGCAGGGCCATGCCCCGCTTGCGGGTGTCGCCGTGCAGGTAGTAGGTGAGGTAGAGGCCGGAGCGGCGGCGCAGGTCGAACGTCCGCACGTACTCCCGCTGCACCTCGATGGGGCTGGTGGTGAGCATCCAGTCGAGGAAGGTCTCGAAGCCGTCGACGCCCCGGGCGGCGGCGCGCAGTTCGTCGCCGGCCGCGAGCAGCTCGTCGTCGGGGTAGGTGAGCAGCAGCGAGGCGATCTGGAAGATCCGGGAGCGGTCCATCACCGCTCCCGGCGGGTGCTGAGGACGACCGGGACCGGGCCGCCGCCCATGCCGGGCCCGCCCTCGCCGTCGAGGGAGCAGCCGCCGAGGTCCTCGAGGGCGGCCGCGGTCGCGGCGTGGGCGGCCGGGATGACGTAGCGTTCGCCGTACTTGGCGATGGCGAGCAGCCGGTACATGGCCTCCACCTGTTCGCCGGTCATGCCGATGCCGTCGAGCAGTTCGCTCGCGACGGTGCCGTCCAGGGTGCGGGCCCGCATGTAGGAGCGCATCGCGGCGAGCTTCATCAGCACGCCCCCGGCGGCGGCGGTGTCGCCGGCGGTGAACAGCGAGGCCAGGTACTCGACCGGGATCCGCAGGTCGTCGATGGTGTGGAAGATGTCGTCGGCGTCGGTGTCGTCGCGGCCGGCGGCCCCGGCGGCGTCCAGCACCGGCGACAGCGGCGGCACGTACCAGACCATCGGCAGGGTGCGGTACTCCGGGTGCAGCGGCAGGGCGATCCGGTACTCGCTGATCAGCTTCCACACCGGGGAGGCCTTGGCCGCGTCGATCCACTCCTCGGGGTGGCCGGCCGCGCGGGCGGCCGCCTGCACCGCCGGGTCGTGCGGGTCGAGGAAGACGGCCCGCTGGGCGTCCAGCAGCTCCTCCTCGGCCACGGTCGCGGCGGCCATCACGGCGTCCTCGTCGTACCAGAGAATGCCGAGGTAGCGGAGGCGGCCGACGCAGGTCTCGGAGCAGACGGTGGGCTGGCCGGCCTCGATGCGCGGGAAGCAGAACGTGCACTTCTCGGCCTTGCCGGTGGCGTGATTGACGTAGACCTTCTTGTAGGGGCACGCCGACACGCACATCCGCCAGCCGCGGCAGCGGTCCTGGTCGACCAGGACGATGCCGTCCTCCTCACGCTTGTACATGGCGCCGGACGGGCAGGCCGACACGCACGCCGGGTTGAGGCAGTGCTCGCAGATCCGCGGCAGGTGGAACATGAAGGTCTTCTCGAACTCGAACTTCACCTTGTCGGTCAGGTTCCTCAGGTTCGGGTCCTGGTCCATGGTGTCGCCGCCGAGCGAGTCCTCCCAGTTGGCGCCCCACTCGATCGACATGGGCTCGCCGGTCAGCTTCGAGTACGGCTTCTTCACCGGGGTGTCGGTGAGCCCGCCCGGCGCGCTGACCAGGATGTCCTTGTCGAAGGTGGCCGGCTCGTAGTAGTCGTCGATGGTCGGCAGGTCCGGGTTGGCGAAGATTCGGGAGAGGCGCTTGGCCCGGCCGCCGGAGCGCAGCACCAGGCGGCCCTTGGCGTCCAGTTTCCAGCCGCCCTTCCAGCGGTCCTGGTCCTCGTAGTGCTTCGGGTAGCCGATGCCCGGCTTGGTCTCGACGTTGTTGAACCAGACGTACTCGGTGCCCTCCCGGTTGGTCCAGGTCTGCTTGCACGTCACCGAGCAGGTGTGGCAGCCGATGCACTTGTCCAGGTTCATCACCATGGCGACCTGTGCGCGGATCCGCATCAGTACTCAACCTCCTGGGTGCGACGGCGGATCACGGTGATCTCGTCGCGCTGGCTGCCGATCGGGCCGTAGTAGTTGAACGCGTAGGTGAGCTGGGCGTGTCCGCCGGCCAGGTGGGTGGGCTTGACCAGCAGCCGGGTCATCGAGTTGTGGTAGCCGCCGCGCCGGCCGGACTTCTCCGCCTTCGGGACGTTCACGGTGCGCTCCGGCGAGTGGTACTGGAAGACGGTGCCCTCGGGCATCCGGTGGCTGACCACCGCGCGGGACACGACGACGCCGTTGCGGTTGTGGGCCTCGACCCACTCGTTGTCGCGTACCCCGATCTTGGCGGCGTCCTGGACGCTCATCCAGATCACCGGGCCGCCGCGGGACAGCGCCAGCATCAGCTCGTTGTCGTGGTACATCGAGTGGATCGACCACTTGGCGTGCGGGGTCAGGAAGCGGACCGTCACTCCCCCGTCGACGGCGTCGCCGGGCTTGCCGAAGTGGCGGGCCATGTTCAGCGGCGGCCGGAAGGCGGGCAGCTGTTCGCCCAGCTCGGCGACCCAGTCGTGCTCGACGAAGAAGTGCTGCCGGCCGGTGACGGTGTGCCACGGCTTGAGCCGCTCGACGTTGATGGTGAACGGCGAGTAGCGGCGGCCGCCCTTCTCCGAGCCGGACCACTCCGGGCTGGTGAAGACCGGCTGCGGCGCCTCCTGCGTCTCGGAGTAGGTGATCCGGTCGTTCTCGTGGCCCTCGATCAGGTCGGTGAACCGCTGCCCGGTGCGCTTCTCCAGCTCCTGGAAGCCGGCGTGCGCGACCCGGCCGTTGGTGGTGCCGGAGAAGGAGAGGATCGCCTCGCACATCCGGTCGGCGGTGGCCAGCGACGGCCGGCCGTCGATCACCCCGTTCTGGTGCTTGAGGTAGTCCACCTCGGGTTTCACGTCGACCGTGATGGCCTTGGTGGTGGTGCCCAGCTTCTCCATGAGCGGGCCGACCGTACGCATCTTCGTGCCGATCAGCGTGTAGTCGCGCTCGATCTCGATCAGCTTCGGCATGGTCTTGCCGGGGACCGGCGCGCACTCGCCGAACTTCCAGTCGCGGACCCGGCCGCTGGGCATGGCCAGCTCGTCCGGGGTGTCGTGCTGCAGCGGCGCCGCGAGCACGTCGGTACGGGTGCCGAGATGCACGACAGCCAGCTCGCTGACCTTGTCGGCCAGCGCCAGGAACGTGTCGTAGTCGGTGTGCGCGTCGGCGGGCGGCTCCACGGCCGGGCTGAACGCGTGCACGAACGGGTGCATGTCGGTGGTCGAGATGTCGTGCTTCTCGTACCAGGTGGCGGCCGGCAGGACCACGTCGGCGTGCAGGCCGGTGTTGGTCATCCGGAAGTCGATCGCGGTGAGCAGGTCGAGCTTGCCGACCGGGGCCTCGTCGCGCCAGGCGACGTCGCGGGGCCGGCTGCCCGGCTCGCACTCGGTCGCGGTCGCGGTGCCCTCGACGCCGAGCAGGTGGCGCATGAAGTACTCGTTGCCCTTGCCGGACGAGCCGAGCAGGTTGGCCCGCCACAGGGTGAGGCAGCGGGGGAAGTTGGCCGGGTCGTCCGGGTCCTCGGCGACCGTCTTCAGCGTTCCGGCTTGCAGCTCGTCGATGATGTACTGCTGCACCGGCTTGCCCGCGGCGGCGGCGGCGGACGTCAGGTCGAGCGGGTTGCGGTTGAAGAACGGGTGCCCCGGGCTCCAGCCCATCCGCTGTGCCGCGGCCACCGTGTCGGCGAACGCCATGCCCTGGAACCGCCCGGCGCCCAGCGGCGACGCCAGCTCGTCGGCCGGCACCCGCTCGTAGCGCCACTGGTCGGTGTGCAGGTACCAGAACGGGGTGGACGCCTGGTGGCGCATCGGCCGCTGCCAGTCGAAGGCGAAGCTCATGTGCTGCTGGCCGGTGATCGGCCGGGCCTTCTCCTGGCCGACGTAGTGCGCCCAGCCGCCACCGTTCACACCCTGGCAGCCGGTGAGCGTGACCAGGGAGATGAAGGCGCGGTAGGTCATGTCGGAGTGGAACCACTGGTTGGCGCCGGCGCCGAGGACGATCATCGACCGGCCGTTGCTGCGCTCGGCGTTGCGGGCGAACTCGCGGCCGATCTTGATGGCGAGCCGGGCCGGCACGCCGGTGATCTTCTCCTGCCAGGCGGGGGTGTTCGGCGAGCCGGCGTCGCCGTAGCCGGTCGGCCACTCGCCGGGAAGGTTGCCGCGCCGCACCCCGTACTGGGCCATGACCAGGTCGAACACGGTGGTGACGAGGTGCTCGCCGACCTGCCGGACCGGGACGCCGCGGCGGACCGTCGCACCGCCCTCGGTGTCGCCGACGTCGAAGCGGGCCAGGTCGATCTCGGCGACGTCGCCGGACGCCAGGCCCAGGGAGGGGACGACGTCGCCGAGATCGAGGTTCCAGCGGCCGGGCTCGGCGTAGCGGAAGCCCAGCGAGCCGTTCGGTACGACCAGTTCGCCGGTCCGCTCGTCGACCAGCACGGTCTTGTGCTCGCCGCCCTCCTCGCCGAGGTCGGCGGCGGTCAGGAAACGGTCCGCCTTGCCGTCCACGATCGTGACGAGGAACGGCAGGTCGGTGAACTTGCGAACGTAGTCGGCGAAGTAGGGAACCTGCCGGTCGCGGAAGAACTCGGTCAGGACCACGTGGCCCATCGCCATGGCGAGCGCGCCGTCGGTGCCCGGGTGCGGGGCCAGCCAGTCGTCGGCGAACTTCACGTTGTCGGCGTAGTCCGGTGACACCGCCACGACCTTGGTCCCCTTGTAGCGGGCCTCGGCCAGGAAGTGCGCGTCCGGCGTACGCGTCACCGGGATGTTGGAACCCCACATCATCAGGTAGGTGGCGTTCCACCAGTCGCCGGCCTCCGGCACGTCGGTCTGGTCGCCCCAGATCTGCGGCGAGGCGATCGGCAGGTCGGCGTACCAGTCGTAGAAGCTCAGCAGGGTGCCGCCGAGCAGCGCGTGATAGCGGGTGCCGGCCGCGAACGAGGCCATCGACATGGCCGGGATCGGCGAGAATCCGACCACCCGGTCCGGCCCGAACGTCTTCACCGTGTAGACGTGCGCGGCGGCCATCAGCTCGATCGCCTCGTCCCACGACGCCCGCACGAAACCGCCGCGCCCGCGCTGGGACTTGTAGGCCAGCGCCTTCAGCGGCGTCTCCACGATCTCCGCCCACGCGGCCACCGGGTCGCCCAGCCGCTGCCGCGCCTCCCGGAACATTTCGGCCAGAACACCCCGGAGGTACGGGTGACGCACACGCGAGGGCGAGTACTCGTACCAGGAGAAGGACGCCCCACGGGGACAGCCGCGCGGCTCGTAGTCGGGCGTGTCCGGCCCGGTCGTCGGGTAGTCGGTCGCCTGGTGCTCCCAGGTGATCAGCCCGTCCTTGACGAACACGTTCCACGAGCAGGAGCCGGTGCAGTTGACACCGTGGGTCGAGCGGACCACCTTGTCGTAACGCCACCGGTCGCGGTAGAACGCGTCCCATTCGTTGCCGTCGACCTGGTGCAGGGTGCGCCCGTGGTCGCCGATCGTCTCGCGGGTCAGGAAACGCCGCGCGCCCAGCAGAGGGCCGGTCCCGGGATCCAGTGACACGATCTTCAGTCCTCCGCGATGAGGGGGCGGGGCCGGGCGGTCGCCTGGCACGGGTCAACCCTCTCGAAAAAGGGGCCGGTACGCCTGAGCCAGGCGTCCCGCAACCGACAGGCCCTAGGTCCCGGTGCGGCGGGCCCTCGGACCACCGTGGACGGATGCGGTGGAAGCCGCTCGACCGGCTAACGTCGTCGGCGTGCCAGAGATCCGTCCCTACCGGGCCGGCGACCGCCGGGCCCTCTACGACATCTGTGTCCGCACCGCCGACGCCGGCGGCGACGCCCGCGGCCACTACGCCTCCGACGATCTGATGGGCGACCTGTTCGCCGGGCCCTACGCCCACCTGGAACCGCACCTGGCGTTCGTCGCCGACGACGGCGGGGAGGCGGTCGGCTACGTGGTCGGGACGGCGGACACCGCCCGGTTCGCGCACCGCTACCGGGCCGAGTGGATTCCGCTGCTCGGCGACCGCTACCCGGTTCCGCCGCCCCCGCCGCGCACCCCCGACCAGGACATGCACGCCCTGCATCACCACCCGGAACGGATGCTGGTCCCCGGCCTCGACGGTCATCCGGCGCACCTGCACATCGACCTGCTGCCGCCCTATCAGGGCCGCGGGCTCGGCCGCCGTCTCATCGAGCGTTTCCTCGGTACGGTCGGCGTGCCCGGTGTGCACGTCGGCATGCTCACCGCCAACGTGCAAGCGCGCGGCTTCTACGACCGGCTCGGGTTCGCCGTTCTGCCGGTGCCGGATCCCGGTCCGCTCACCTATCTGGGGCTGTCCCTGCCGTCCGGCCGCTGAGCCGTACACGGCCGGTGGCCGGGGCGGCGTCACGCGTACCGGGAAAGGTGGGTGACGGAATCACCCACCTTCACCGGGCCGTCAGTCGCCGGAGAGGTCGCGGCCGATGCGCCAGGCGGCGATCGGCAGGGCGGCCGCCGTCCAGATGAGAACCCACAGCAGGCCGCGGGTGGAGCCGCTCGCGGCGGCCAGGAAAGCACTGAAGATCATGTCGCCTTCGAGCTGGTAGAGAATCCCCTCGACGAAGAGCAGCCAGCCCAGGTAGCCGGCGATGAGCCAGAGCGGCTTGCGGATGACGGTGGCGTTGGCCACGCCGAAGACCGCCAGCAGCGGTGCGACGAGCAGCGTGTGCAGGTAGCGGTCGGACTCTCCGGAGGCGACGACCGCGATGCCGCTGACCGACACCAGGACCACGCCGAGGCCCAACGCCACCAGGGACTGCGCGGCCAGCACCTTGAGGCGGTTCGGCTCGCCGAGGAAGAGCAGCATGGCGGTGCGGTGCTGATAGTGCTGGCAGGTCACCATGACGGCGAGGCCGAAGGTGCCGATGCCGGCCATCAACGCCCAGAACTCGTCGCTGAGGTAGCCGGCACAGGCCGCCACGATGCCGAACCCGATCAGAGCCAGGACCGAGGAGCGGACGGTGACGGTGCGGTAGAGCTCGCTGCGCAGTACGGCGATCATCGGGCCTCCGCCACGCTCAGGAAGACGTCTTCGAGATGCTGGGTCTCGGCGATCAGTTCGTAGATCGGGATCCGTTGTTCGAGGGCGATGTCGCCGGCCTGTTCGGGGCTGAGGCCGGCCACCCAGAGGGTGCGTCCGTCGGTGGCGACCGAGGCGCCGGCCTGCTCGTACGCCGCGGTGAGCCGCTCGTGGTCGCCGCCGCGCACCCGCAGCTGGGTGCCGGCGCGCAGCTCGTCCAGCGGGCCGGACCGCAGCACCCGGCCCTCGCCGATGATGACCACGTCGTCGACGAGCAGTTCCAGCTCGCTGAGCAGGTGGCTGGAGATCAGCACGGTGCCGCCGACGTAGGCGTGGTCGCGGAGCAGGCCACGCAGCCAGGCCATGCCGGGCGGGTCGAGGCCGTTCGCCGGCTCGTCGAGGATCAGCACGGAGGGCTCGCCGAGCAGGGCGGTCGCCACGGCGAGGCGCTGGCGCATGCCGAGCGAGTACTCGCCGGAGCGTTTGCCGCCGGCGTCCGCGAGGCCGACGTACTCCAGCAGGGCGACCGCTCGTTCCCGGGAGGCGCCGCTCAGTCTGGCCTGGGTCATCAGGTGGGCGTAGCCGGTCTGGCCGGGGTGGCTCAGCCCCTGTTCCAGAACGGCGCCGACCTCGCGGAGGGGGTTCTTCAGGTCCCGGTAGCGGCCGCCGTTGATCAGCGCCTGGCCGCGGGTGGGGCGGGTGAGGCCGAGCAGCATCCGCAACGTGGTGCTCTTGCCGGAGCCGTTGAGCCCAAGCAGGCCGGTCACCCGGCCCGGGGCTGCGGTGAACGACACGTCCGCAACGGCGTGCACCTGGCCATAGGTCTTCGTCAACTCACGGGTCTCGATCATCGCCAAGATCATTTACGCCCGTGTCAAGTCACCTAGCGTCACGAATCGGTAACGACTACTGGAGGGTGCTTCGGGACCCCCGGGGGCGCGACCGTAATCGGGCAGGGCCGGCGCCGCGACCCCGGCGATCCGGTGATCCCCGGATGCGTACGGCCGGCACCGGCGGTCCCACATCCGGGGCGACTTGGTCTAGCCTCCCGGGCAGACTCGTCGAGGAGGAAGCCCATGGGCGCCGGACTGTCCCGCCTGAGCACCATCTACCGCCAGGGCGCCCTCGGGCGGCGGCCCACCGTCCCGGCCGACTTCACCGAACTGGAACGCCGGGCCGAGCGGGCCAGCAGCGCGAAGGCGTGGGCGTACGTGGCGGGCGGCGCCGGCGAGGGCCGCACCATGCGGCGCAACCGGGCCGCCTTCGACCGGTGGGCGATCGTGCCGCGGATGCTGTCCGGGCATGTCGAGCGGGACCTGTCGGTGATGCTGCCCGGCGGCCGGCACGACACGCCGGTGCTGCTCGCGCCGGTCGGGGCCGGCGCGCTGATGGGCGCCGGCAGCGACCTGAAGATCGCCCGGGCGGCGGCCGCCACCGGCACGGCCTACGTCTTCTCCAATCAGGGCTGCACCCCGATGGAGGACTGCGCGGCCGCGATGGGCGACGGGTCCCGCTGGTTCCAGCTCTACTGGAGCAAGGACGAACGGCTGGTCGACAGCCTGATCGGCCGGGCCGAGGCGGCCGGGGCCGCGGCGCTCGTCGTCACCCTGGACACCACGGTCCTGGGCTGGCGGCCGCAGGACCTGAACCTCGGATCGCTGCCGTTCAGCCGCGGCCAGGGCATCGCCCAATACACCTCCGACCCGCGGTTCCGCGAGATCGTCGCCGGGCGGCCCGCGCAGCCGGCCGGGCAGGTGACGCTCGGCGCGATCCGCACCCTGCTCGCGATGACCCGCAACCACCCCGGCGGGTTCTGGGGCAACCTGCGGTCGCCGGCGCCGCGGGCCGCGGTCGAGACGTTCCTCGACATCTACTCCAACCCCGGCCTGAGCTGGGAACACCTCGCCACGCTGCGGGGCCGGACCGGGCTGCCGATCGTGCTCAAGGGCATCCTGCACCCGGACGACGCACGGCGCGCCTTCGACGCGGGCGTGGACGCGATCGTGGTGTCGAACCACGGCGGCCGCCAGATCGACAATGCGATCGCCTCGCTGGACGCTCTGGTCACCATCCGGGCGGCGCTCGGCCCGCGGCCCACGCTGCTGCTGGACAGCGGCATCCGCACCGGAGCCGACGTCTTCACGGCGCTCGCCCTGGGCGCGAACGCCGTGCTGCTCGGCCGGCCCTACATGTACGGTCTGGCACTCGCCGGGCAGAGCGGTGTAGAGGACGTGATCCGCAACGTGATCGCCGAACTCGACCTCACGATGGCGCTGGCCGGCGTCCCGGACATCGCGTCGATCACACGGGACTGCCTGGTCGAAGCGTGACCCGGGCCCGCCGGATCGTCCCCGCGCTGGCCGCCACGAACACGGCCAGCACCACCGGGATCCACAGCGCCGTGGACAGGCCCACCACGGTCGCCGCCGCGCCGATGACGATCGGCCCGACGAGGAAGCCGACATAGCCGATGCTCACCACCGTCGACAGGGCCCGCCCGGCACGTGCCGGATCGGCGGCGGCGGCGGCCGAGAAGAACTGCGGCGCTACACACGACAGGCCCAGCCCGAGCAGGCCGAATCCGGCCACCCCGGCCGCCGGGCTCCCGGCCAGCAGCCCGGCGCCCAGCCCGGCCGCGGCGATCAGCCCACCGGCCCGGACCAGGACGACCGGACCGAACCGGGCGGCCAGCCGATCACCGAAGATGCGGCCGGCCGTCATCATGATCGCGAAGGCGGCGTAGCCGTAGGCCGCGAACGCCTCCGAACTGCCGAGCTCGTCACGCAGGTAGACGGCGCTCCAGTCGGCGGCCGCGCCCTCGCCGACCAGGGTGCACAGGACCACCACGCCGAAGAAGAGCAACAGCGGGCCGGGACCGCCGCGGCCCTTCTCCTCGGCCGGGGCCGCGGGCGCCGGGGTGGACGGCAGCACCCGACGCGACGACCAGACGGCCACCGCCAGCACGGCCAGGCCGACACTGAGCAGGGTGACGCCGATGCCGATGGCGAGGTGGGCGAAGAGGCCGCCGAGCAGCGCGCCGACGAAGCCGCCGATGCTGTAGACGGCGTGGAACGACGACATCACCGGCCGCCCCATGGCGCGCTCGACCTCGGCGGCATTCGCATTCATCGCGATGTTGAGCGTGCCGTGTCCGGCGCCGAAGGCGAACAGGGCGATCGACAGGGTCACGAGGCCGCCGCTGAAGCCGGGCGGGATCAGCAGCAGGCCCTCCAGGATCGCGGCCGGGGCGAGCACCTTGGAGCTGCCGAAGCGGTCGGTGAGGCGGCCGATCAGCGCCATCCCGGCGATGCAGCCGGCGGCGAAGGCCAGCAGGGCGATGCTGAGGCGGCCGTCGGTCAGCCCGAGTTTCTCCTTGACGGCCGGGATCCGCGCGGTCCAGACGCCGAGGGCCACCCCGAACAGCAGAAACACGAGGGAGGTGGCAATCCGGCCACGGCGCACGAGATCCATGGTCAGCACCCTAGACGCGCCCTCTGACAGAATCGTTCCATGTCGATCGGTCGGTCCCTGGCGCCGTTGCTCCTGCTGGCCGGATGCGCGGCGGAGGAACCGGCGCCGCGGCCGGCGCCGACCGCCTCCTGCCCCGCGGTGATCGACCACGTGGCCGAGCCACCGGCGAGCTACCGCGTCATCGGCGGGAACGTGGCGCTGCCCGGCCCGGGCACGGTCCACCGGACGAACGAGTCGGGTTCCGGGCCGACCCGGTTGTTCGCCAAGTTCGGGCTGCTGGTCCGGGCCGGCACGACCACCGAGCTGAGCCTTCCGCCGGAGTGGGGTGAGCGGGCCCGGCTCGGCTGGGGCCAGCAGGAGCCGGCCATGGCGCAGACGGTCTCCGGGTGCCCGCCCGGGTGGGGTGACGGTGAGTGGTCGGTCTTCGCGGGCGGCCTCTACGTGGCCGAGCCGGACTGCGTGCCGATCCGGGTCGGGCCGGACGCCACGGCCGAGCTCTCCGCCGGGACGCCGTGCAGTCGTCCCGGCGGATGAGGACGTACGTCCCTGCCCGCCGGGGATACCGCCGACAAGACTCAGCGTCATGGTTCAAACACTCCTCAGCCTGGTCGGACTGACCCTTCTCGGCGCCGCCGTGGTCCTGGTCTTCCAGGGCCTCGCGGGCCGCCGGCAGGTGACCCGCGAGCTGGAGCACCAGCGCATCTCCTTCCCCGCCGACGGTCTGCCGGCCGCGCTCGGCGGGTACGCCGGACGACCGGTCCGCACCGGGACCGAGGCCCGCGCCTACTCGGAGATGATCGGCGCGCACGTGCTGGCGGCGACCGGCGGCCGCACGTACGCCGAGGTCTCCGCCGAGGCGCAGCGCAACGCCGGTGACGAGAAGCTGGGCAAGCTGCGGCAGACGGCGTTCATGGGCGAGACGCTGCGCGGGGCGCTGCTCGGCGCCTATCAGGCCTGGCAGGTCACCCTGCTCGTGATCGGCCTGGGCGTGCTGTGCGCCGCCATGGGGGTCGGCTTCCTGGCCTTGGCCTGGCAGTAGGCGACGACGGGCGCCGATCACCTGTGGGCGGCGCCCAGAACGAGAGGTGCGGCGGCCATCCGGTCGCCGCACTCGTCCGCCGGCAGGGGCTTCGCCATGAGGTAGCCCTGCCCGTACCGGTAGCCCATGTCGCGCAGCCGCTCCAGCTGGGCCAGGGTCTCGATGCCCTCGGCGACCGCCTTGAGGTCGAGGTGTTCGACGAGCTGGGCGACCGCGGCGGCGACCGCGAGGCGGCCCCGGTCGGCGCCGTCGGCGATCCCGTCGACGAACGACTTGTCCAGTTTCAGCACGTCCACCGGGAAGGCGCGCAGCAGGCTCAGCGACGACTGGCCGGTGCCGAAGTCGTCGAGCGCGAGGCGTACACCCATCTCGTGCAGGTCCTGCAGCGCCTCGGCGACGCGCGGGCCGTCGACCACCGACGACTCGGTGACCTCCAGGATGAGGTTGCGCGGGGTGAGCCCGGTCTCGGAGAGCACGGCCGCGACCTCGTCGACGAAACCGGCCTCGCGCAGTTGGCGGACCGCCACGTTGACGTTGACCGCTTCGACCGCCTGATCCCCCAGACGTTCCTGCCAGCGAGCCAGCTGCGTGCACGCCTCGCGCAGCACCCACGCGCCGAGCGGCACGATCAGGCCGGACCGTTCGGCGACCGGGATGAAGTCGCCGGGCGAGACGAACCCGCGTTCCGGGTGCTGCCAGCGCACCAGCGCCTCGCAGCCGTGCATCCGGCCGGTGACCAGGTCGTAGACGGGCTGGTAGAGCAGCCGAAGCTCGCCGCCCCGGAGGGCGTCGTGCAGTTCGCCGGCGAGCCGGGCGTGCTTGACCATGTCCTGGCGCATCCGCGGCTCGAACCGGGTCCAGGACGCCTTTCCGGACTCCTTGGCGGCGTACATCGCGATGTCGGCGTTGCGCAGCACCTCGTCGGCGGTCTCCCCCGGCTCGGCGATCACCACACCGACGCTGGCGTGCAGAAGGAACTGCTGCTCGCCGGTCTGCACCGGCCGGCCGACGGTGTGCTGGAAGCGGGCGGCGGCGGACTCGATCCCGGCCGGGTCACCGGACGGCAGCAGCACCGCGAACTCGTCGCCGCCGAACCGGGCCACGCACTCGCGGTCGCCGTCGGCGCTCTGCTGGAGCCGCTCGGCGACCTGGCGCAGCAGCTGGTCGGCGGCGGCCGGGCCGAGCGTGTCGTTGACCATCTTGAAGTCGTCGATGTCGATCAGCAGCACGGTGGCGGGCCGGCCGTGGTCCAGGCGTTCGGTCAGGGCGATCGTGAACCCGGTGCGGTTCGGCAGGCCGGTCAGGTTGTCGGTGAGCGCCAGGCGCTCCAGCTCGGCCTGCTGGCGGCGGATGGCCCGCAGTGCGAGCGTGTTCTCCCGCAGGGTGAGCAGCTGGCGGACCACCATGACGGCGGCGATCAGCACCGCCCCGCCGATCACGGCACGGCCGCGCATGTCCAGGTCACGGGCGGAGACGACGATGACCAGCACGGCGGTGCCGGTGACCGCGACGAACTGCAGCGGATCGGCGATCGACCAGCGCGGCCGTCGCGGCGGCTGCACGTCCAGGACCCGGCTCTGCCGGTGGGCGGCGACGCACATGGCCATCCCGACCAGCGGATAGCCGAGCACCGACAGCAGCAGCATGCCCATCTCGGTGCCGCCCAGGAACAGCACGACGGCGATCAGGCCCACCAGCGGGGCGTTGGCCAGCACGGCCAGGGCCACCGGGTCGACGCGGCCCTCCGGGCTGACCGCCGCCTTGCCGAACACCACCAGCGCCAGCAGACAGCCGACACCGACCACGGCGGCCGCGATCTGGGTGGCCACCGCGGTGGTCTCCGGGACCGTGTTCAGCACCACGTAACCGAAGAACACCGCGCCGGCGGCGGTCACCGCGAGGCCGTCGAGCATCAGCCGGGCCCAGTCGAGGCGGGTCCGTGAGACCAGCGGGACGTGCCGGAACGCCAGCATCGCCAGGGTGAGGCTGATCAGCGTGGGGACCGCCTCGTAGACGGGCATGCCGGGGACGCCGGTGGCGCCCCGGACCATGGCGGCGATCGTGCTGGGCACCAGGGCGGCCGCGGAGAACGACCAGAGGACCCAGAATCCGCGTACCGGGGGCAGCGCGGCGGCCTGCCGGCTCACCCGCAAGCAGGCGAACGCCGCCGCGGAGAGCACCACGGTGCCGCCCAGGTTCCCCCAGACGCGATCCTCGGGGTCCCGCACGCCGAGCCAGGCGAGCACGGCCACGAGCGTGGCCAGACCCACGATCAGGGGTACGCGCAGCGCTCTGTCGGATCCGCTCATCTCGGTTACCGATTCGGCACCCGGCCCGATCTTCTGAGCCGCAGCGACCGTCGTCGAACCGTAATTTGATCTTCGTACATGTGATCGACTAGCGTGGCTGTGTGATTGCTGTGCGAATTGCCACCGCCGTGCTTGCCGGCGTTTCCCTGATGGGCCTGGCCGCTTGCGGCGACGACAAGGCCACCACCGCCGCCGAGCCCCCGAAGCCGGCCGCCACCACCGCGGCGGAGGCTCAGCCCACCGCCGAGGCCGCCGAGGCCGCGCCCGCCGACAAGGTCATCTGCGAGGACGCCGCCGAGGCGGCGACGTCCTTCAAGAAGGCGCTGATGACCATCATGAAGACCACCGGCGGCGACATTCCCAAGAAGGACGCCGCGGTGTTGCTGAGCGAGTACGCCGCCAATCTGGAGAAGGCGGCCGGCAGCTCGGACACCGCGGTGGCCGTGGCCCTCAAGGCCAACGCCGCCGCGGCCGCCACGGCCGCCGGGGCTGCCGACCCGGCCACCGCCGCCGACACCCCGGAGTCCGCGAAGGCCTCCAAGGATTTCAACGCCGCGTGCAAGGCCGCCGGCGTCAAGACCAACCTCTGATCCGTCCGTGAGGATGTCCCGGCGTGCCGCGCACGCCGGGACATCGCTGTCTCACGGGTTGGCGAACAGCGGGGTGCTCAGGTAGCGCTCGCCGGTGTCCGGCAGCACCACCACGATGGTCTTGCCGACGTTCTCCGCCCGCCAGGCCAGCTCACGGGCCGCGTGCAAGGCCGCGCCGCTGGAGACGCCGGCCAGGATCCCCTCGGTACGGGCGAGCTGGCGCCCCGCCGCCCGGGCCTGCTCCACGTCGACCTTGACCACCTCGTCGTAGATGGTCGGGTCCAGCACCTCGGGCACGAACCCGGCGCCGATGCCCTGGATGCCGTGCGGCCCGGACTGCCCGCCGGACAGCACCGGCGACTCCACCGGCTCGACCGCGTAGACGCGCAGCTCCGGCCGCTTCTCCTTGAGCACCTGGCCGACACCGGTGAGGGTGCCGCCGGTGCCCACGCCGCCGACGAACAGGTCCACCTGGCCGTCGGTGTCGTTCCAGATCTCCAGGGCGGTGGTGCGCCGGTGCATGTCCGGGTTCGCCGGGTTGTCGAACTGCATGGGCAGCCAGGCGCGCTGCTCCTCGGCGATCTCCAGGGCCTTCGCCACGGCGCCCTTCATGCCCTGGGCCGCGGGGGTCAGGACCAGCTTCGCACCGTACGCCAGGAGCAGCGCCCGCCGCTCGGCGCTCATGCTGTCCGGCATGGTGAGGGTCAGCCGGTAGCCGCGGGCGGCCGCCACCAGGGCCAGCCCGATGCCGGTGTTGCCGCTGGTGGCCTCCACGATGGCGGATCCGGGACGCAGCTCCTCGGTGGCCTCGGCGGCCTCGATCATGGCGAGGGCGATCCGGTCCTTGACGCTGCCGCCCGGGTTCGCGGACTCCAGCTTGGCGACCAGCTTCGCCGGCAGTCCCGGCTCGAACCGGGTCAGCCGCACCATCGGGGTCCGGCCGATCAGCTCGGTGACGTCGTTGTAGATCATTTCCTCGCTCCTGCGTTGTGTGGAAGAGAGTCGGGGACGATTACTGCGGCGGGGGCCCGCACGCGCGCGCCGGCGGGGACATCGGCGACGACCAGGGCCATGGCGCCGATCTCGGCGCCGTCGCCGATCCGGACCGGGCCGAGCACGGTGGCGCCCACCCCGAGGGTGACCCGGTCGCCGACTGCGGGATGGCGGCGGCTGCCCTTGGCGTCCCGCTGCCAGCCGCGGCCTCCGAGGGTGACCTGGTGGTACATGGTGACGTCGTCACCGATCCGGGCGGTCTCGCCGATCACGACGCCGGCGCCGTGGTCGATGAAGAGCCGCCTGCCGACGACCGCCCCCGGGTGGATCTCGATGCCGGTGAGCAGGCGCGTCACCTGGGAGAGGAAGCGGGGCAGGAACGGGACGCGAACGCGGTACAGCAGATGCGCCACGCGGTGGCCCCAGAGCGCCCACAGGCCGGGATAGAGGAGCACCTCGGCGACGCGGACACCGTACAGAGCGGGGTCGCGCCGGCAGTAGGCGCGGAGGTCTTCCAGCACAGGGAGATTCCTAGGTCGGAGCGTGAACGGGCGCGGGTCGGCTCAGTAGCCGAGACAGCGCTCGTCGAAGACGCGCCGCACGTGCGGGCCGGCCATCGGCACGGCGAACCGGTAACCGGCCAACCGTCGCTGGGCATCCCGCTCACTCATGGCGGCTAGGCTATCCGATCACCGGCCCGGCCGGTCAGAGCCGAAGGTAGTGGCGGGGGTGACCTTCGGCTCTGGGCAGAGTGCCGATCGGCGCCTACGTTCGGCCGGTGAGCTCCACGCCGACGCGACCGGCCCGCCGCCTCGTCCGGCAGTTCGTTCCGCCGCAGCACGGGGCGTGGGCGATGTTGCTGCTCCCCTATCTCGCCGGCCTGGTGGCCGCCGGATTCCGGTGGCCGGACGTGCCGCTGCTGATCGCCTGGCTGAGCGGCTACCTGCTGTCGTACTACGTGTTCCAGGCGGTCAAGTCGCGCCGCCCGGCCCGCTACCTGCCCCAGTTCCGGGTGTACGCGCCCGTCGTCGCGGTCGCCGGCGCCGTGGTGCTGTTCGCCGAGCCGGCGGTGCTGTGGTTCGCCCCCGCCTACGCCGTCCTGCTCGCGGCCAACACGTGGTACGCCTGGCGCCGCCGGGAACGGGCCCTGCTCAACGACCTGACCTCGGTCGTGCAGAGCTGCCTCATGATCCCGGTCGTCACGGTGATCGCCGGGGCTCACCCCCGGGAGACCGCCGGTGCGTTCGTGATCGTGCTGCTCTACTTCACCGGCACGGTGCTCTACGTGAAAACGATGATCCGGGAACGCGGCAGTACGGCGTACCGGAACGCCTCTGTCGGATATCACCTGGCCGCGCTCGCCGCGGCGGCCGTGATCAGCGTCCCGGCCGCGCTGGTCTTCACGATCCTGCTGCTCCGGGCCTGGGCGCTGCCCGGCCGCGCCCTGACGCCGAAGCGGGTGGGTTTCGTGGAGATCGGCGCGAGCGTGCTGGTGCTGCTGGCCGCCGTATCAGGACAGTAGGGTCCGCACCCCGGACACATAGGTGCGCCGGTCGATGCCGCCGAGCAGGATCTTCTGCAGGATGTAGCCCTGGACCAGGCCGAACAGGGCCGCGCCGGCTCCGTCCACGTCGGCATCCGGCGGCAACTGGCCGGTCGCCAGGGCCTTCTCGGCGGTCGCCGTGGCCCGCTCCCGCACCCGCCCGTAGATCTCCGCGACCAGCGCGCCGAGCTCCGGGTCGTGCACCGCCTCACCCCACACCTGCACGGCGATCCGGATCGTGCCGTCCTCGGCCGCGGCGTCGTCGATGATCCCCAGCAGCCGATCCAGGATCTCCGGGATCGGCGGCATCGGGTCGAGCGCGAGCAGCCCGTCGAGCAGCCCGGTCACGGCCGAGATCTTCTCCCCGGCGATCGCCGTGATCAGCTCGTTCTTGCTCTTGAAGTAGCGGTAGAACGCCCCGACCGAGAGATCGGCCTCCTTGATCACGTCCTGCATCGACGTCTGATGGAACCCGTTGCGCACGAAACACCGCGCCGCGGCGTCGATGATCTGCCGGCGACGGGCGGCGAGATGAGCTTCGGAGACGCGGGGCACGTCAAGACCTTAGACAACGAGGGTACGCACGTGAGCAGCGGTCGATCGCGGATCGCTCACGGACGGACAGCCGTCAGGGCCGCATCTCGTACGCCCCGGCCAGGGCGAGCACCTGCTCCCGGACGGCGTCGTCGCGCTCGGGGCCCGGCACCGGGCGGCGTACGTGGGCCAGCGCCCAGGCGGCCTGTTCCCCACCCAGCGGATGACAGCGCCGCCACCGACGGGCGTGTCCGTTCGCGGGCGGCGACGCCCTGTAGCCGATCTTGTTCGGCTGGTCGTGGGCGCGCCGTCGCTCGCCGGAGACAGCCGGGCGCTTCCGGGTCACTACTGTCGGCTCGGCTGCGGGGCGGCAGGCGGCTGAAACTCACTGCCCGGCTCACCGGTAGAGTCGAGGGCACGGCTCCCGTATCCAGTCGCAGGTCGCCATCGGAGGCGCGATGACCGCTCGGCTGGCCGGACGCCGATGAGAAGACACGCGTTTCGGGCATGAGCCGTACGGCGGGACGCGTCCAGCAGCCCGCCGCAACGGTCTCGACAAGCTTCGCCGCCGCTTGGCCGTTCACCTGGCCGGCGCGCACGAGGCTCGATCGCTGCCTAACCTTGAATGAACCACCCAGAGGACAAGCAGTGGCTCCTTCGGCTCTGTCCTGTTACCACCTGTGAAGGAATACAACGCATGATCAGTGTGCAGGAGCTCGCCCGGCGACTCAGCGATCTCGGCCCCCAGACGGTGACCAGCCATGACGTCGAGGATTTGGCCGATGCGGCGGGTGTGCGTATCGACCCGGGCCGGGGAATCGACGCCGGCCAGGCCAAACAGATACTGGACCTGATGTCGCCGCCGGTGCCTTTCAGCGCGGCCGCGATGGTGGCGTCGCCCTGGCCGCCGCCGGAGGCCGTCCGCCCCGCCGTTGCTCCGATGGTGTTCTCCAGCCCCGGCACCGTCGACGCCCCGTCCGACCTGCCGGCGCGCCCCCGCAGATCCGGGCAGTCACATCCGGAGCGGCCCCGCTCACGGCGACCCCGGTGAGCACCAGCGACTCGTAGGCGGGAGTCGGCTGTTCGAACCGGTGGTTCTCACTCGGCAACTGCCGGCTGACAGGCGTCCTCCCCCAGGCACAGGATCGTCGGATACCGTAGCGCCGATCATCGAAGAGTCTGCATGGAGGACATTCCCTGATGCCGATCATCGCGCCGCGGCAGATTCCGACCTGGGCACCAGCCGAGCGGCCGATTGAAAACTTCCAAGAGGGTCATAAATGGACCGCCACGGGCAGCAACCTCGGGTCGTCGAACCTCAACGACACCAGTGAGTTCGTGCGCGGCACGCAATGCGCGTCCATCACCACCGCCGGCAACGCCACCGCAACCGTTCAGGAGCAGGCCAACATCCAGCTGCTGGGCGGTCCGGCACGCGATCTCAACAATCGAGCGATTCGACTGACGTTCAAGGTCGACGACACCAGCAAGCTGCGGTGGATCAACTTCTACGTCGGGACGTCCGCCTTCGCGAACAACTTCAGATGGCGGATCTACACCAGACAAAGCACCCAGAATTGGGTCCAGTCCGGCGAATGGGTCATTGTCACGCTGCAATGGGGCGACCTGTCAGGAGCCGGCGGCAACTACACGTTGTCGGCCAATCGAGTGCCGTCCACGCGAAGCGGCTTCACCGATATGCGGTTCTCGGTCATCGATGCCGGCACCGGACCGTGTCACGTCAAGCTGCAGTCGGTCGAGTTCATCGCGGACACGAGGGTGACCTACCCCAACGGCCTGGTGTCGATCACCTTCGACGACTCCTGGTCGGACGTTTTCGACAACGCCCGGCCCGCGATGGACACCTATGGGTTCCGCGGCACCACCTACACGATCGCCGAGCACATCGGCAAGGCCGGCCGCTACACGCTGCCGCAGCTCAAGGCTGCGCAGAACAACTCCGGTTGGGAGGTTGCCGGGCACTCGTTCAAGGCCGCCGCACACGAGAAGCGCTACGACGGCGATACCGCGGAGGCGGTCGATGCCGACGCAGCCGGCCTGCGCGGCTGGCTGGTCGACAACGGCTTCCGCAGCGACTCCTTCGCCTACCCCGGCGGCCGATTCGGTAAGACGACCGACGGCGTACCGGTCGAATCGATTGTCGCGCGGTACTTCTCTACCGGCCGATCGATCATCGCCGAGGACAACCGCGAGATTCCCAGCGCGCCGATGCCGCACCGGCTGCGGTCACTGACCGGCATCAGTTCGTACAGTACGGGCGCTGCCAACCCGCTCACGCTGACCCAGCCCGGCGGCATGCTCGACCGTGCGCAGCTGGCGGGTGGTTGGCTGATCTTGTGTTTCCACCGGGTGGTGACCACCAATCCGACCGACCCCGCCCAGTGCTCCAAGAACGATTTCGAATCGATCATGAAAGCTATCGCGAACCGCGGTATTCCAGTCCTGCCGGTCGGCGAGGTCATGAAGTGACCGCACGCCACTTCCCGTCGGGAAGTGGCAGCGGCCGTGCCGCGCTTCCTTCGGAAGGGAGCGCGGCACGGCCGGGTTCACGAACGCAGACCCTCGACGTGCTCGATCATCCGGGCGCGCTGCTCGGCATCGGGCAGAGGGCCGCGAAGCGCCGCCATGTTCTCCCGCACCTGAGCGACACTCCCGGCAGGCGGAAGAACCACCGTGACGGCCGGATCAGCCAGAACATACTTCAGGCAGAACACTCTCCACGTGAGGGCACCGAAGGCGGCAGCCCACCGGGGCACCGGACGGCCATCGACGAAATCCTCGGCCGGCAGGTTCACCACGACACCGATGCCGCGTTGCACGGCGAGCGGCAGCACGTCCTCCTCAGCTTCCCTGTCAAGGATCGAGTACCGGAGGCGGACCACGTCCACCTCGGCGTTGCGCATCAGGATCTCGAGCGCCGGGTGATACCGGCGCTCTGCGTGCCCGACGCCGATGTGCCGGATCCTGCCGGCCCGCTTCCATTCACCGAGCAGCGGCAGCACATCCTGAACGTCGACCAGATCATCGACATGCAGGAGGTCGATGACGTTGCGGCGCAGCCGCCGGCGGAATGAGTCCAGCTGCTCGCCGAGCATCCGCCACTGCTCCTCGCCGGCGCCGGTCCAGAGCCTCCGGCTGACGAACATGTCGCCGGTGATACCCGACTCCACGGCAGTCTTGCCGAACCGGGCCTCGACCGAGCCATCCAACCGTGAAGTGTCGATCACCCGGCCACCGGCGCCCCAGAACGCTGCCAGCACAGCCGGCAGGTCCGACTTCTCGTCGGCGGCCAGACCGACAGCCGGCAGCTTCCTCCTGGTCCGCCCCAGATCGCGGACCGTGTCACCCTGATGCTCGATCTCTGCGGCCCGCGCGACGCTGATCGGCCCGGCCACACTCGACGCGAGCGTACCGGAACCGGTCACCAGACCGGCTGCCAGCACACGCCGCCTCGTGACCCGGCCAACCAAAGACGCCGCCGGTACCTGATCCACAGATGTCACGTCGCACCTCCGTGCACACCACCGGCCGCATCCGACAACCGCCGTGCAGGTAGCACGGTGGTCGAACACGGACCCTAACCTCCCCTGCACAGAGAGGCCTCGACTGATCGGGGTCAGTGAAAGGAAGGTTCACCTGGCCGGCAAGGTTAGAGATCATTCCTCAGTCCGCCGCCGGACAGGCTTGCATAAACTGATCAACTGAAATCGACCGTGACAGCAACGGAGCTGCCCAACCAGCCCGTCCAGCACACGGCGCCAGACAGGGCCGTTGCGTTCTCGCGGGAGGACGCTCCGAGCTGGGATGACGTCGAGGGATCGGCCCCACCGGTCTTGGTGCCCTGCGTCTTGACCTGGTTGAACGCGTCAGTCTGGGTGGTGACCGTCTGCCCGTTCCTGGTGGTGGACTGCAGGGTCCTCGGGGCGTGTACCGGTAGGTGGCGCCGGCGGTGTCGGACACCAACTGGTTGCGCTGGTCGTAGACGAACGTCGTGGTGCCCGCTTGTGCCCGGTTACCGGAATCGTCGTAGGCGTACACCACCGGGGTGGTGCCGTTGTCCCACAGGGTCAGCCGGTTGGCGAGGTCGTACTCGTAAGTGTTGGCCGACGCCCCGTTGAACCCGGTGGTCGTCTTCTTCTTCGGGCCGTAGTTGAGATTCCATTCGGTCGCCGTGCTCGATGGTCGACGTTGCGGGGACCGCGATGACCGATATGGGGTTCAACGTGCCCGAGTGGGAGACAAGCCGGTCAACTCAGTGACGCTATGATCTCCGCGACCGGAGCGGGGCGGGCCGCCGCGAAGCCGGTGCCGGCCCACAGGTTGAGCGCCCCGGCGTCGCCCTGCTCGGCTGCCGCCGCACGGATCGGCGCGGTCAGATGGTGCACGGCCGGATAGCCGACCGGCGCGACCGCCGAGTACTCGTCGGTGAACCGGTTCCGCAGCGCCCGCGCCGGCTGCCCGGTGAACGCCCTGGTCACCACGGTCTCGCGGGCGCCCGACGACAGCATCGCGGCCCGCTGCGCCGGGCGGGTGCCGGCCTCGTCGGCCAGGAGGAACACGGTGCCCGCCTGCACCGCGACGGCGCCCGCCGCCAGCACCGCGCGCACGTCCCGGGCGGATCCGGCGCCACCGGCCACGATCACCGGCACGTCGGTCACCGCCCGGATCGCCGCGAGGATCTCCAGCGCCGTCGTGGTCCCCCGGTAGCCGGCCGGGCTCGTCGTCGAGGCGTGGCCGCCGGCCGTCCCGGCTTGCGCGATCAGCAGATCAGGCGCCACGGCCAGAGCCGGCACGGCTTCCGCCGCGGATGTCACGGTCACTGCGACGAGGCTCCCGGCCGCCTGTGACGCCGCCACGACATTTCTCTCCGGTACGCCGAACGTGAAACTGACCAGCGGTGGCGCGTACGCGGTGGCGAGGTCCACCTTCGCGTCGAAGTGGTCGTCGTCGCGCAGGCGCAGCGGGGGCAGGTCCACCCCGTACCGGTCGGCCTCGGCCTGGAGCAGGCGGCGGTAGCGTTCCAGGGCGGCGACGTCGGATGGCGGGCGGGACGGGACGAAGATGTTCAGCCCGTATCCGACACCCGCGGACCGGACGGCGCGCAACTCGTCCTCCACCGCCTCGGGGGACTTGTAACCGGCCGCCAGCAGACCGAGGGCGCCGGCCCGGCCGGCGCCGATCACCAGCGCGGGGGTGGACGGGCCGCCGGCCATCGGGGCGACCACCAGAGACCGGATCAGATCACGCATTCGCCGACCCTATTACGCCTGCTCAACACCGGGACGAAACGCGGTCGTGCTTCGCGGGCGGCACCAGGAATGGCCGCCCGGATGCGGGGAACAGAGGTCGTATGACCCAGCCTGATGACGACGCGCGTGCCCCTGACGACGACGCCCCCGCGCCCGGTGACGAGACTCGCCTGCCCGGCGATGTGAGCGGCGCCGCGGACCCTGCCCTGCCGGACGACCCGGAGCCCGCCGATCTCAGCGGAACGACCATCGAGCCCACCGACTAGACAGCGTCCGGAAGGAGATTCCATGGGAACCCCCACCAAGCTCGCCGCCGTCACCGGTGCGTCCAGCGGCATCGGCCACGAACTGGCCCGGCAGTTCGCGAAGAACGGATACGACCTGGTCGTCGTGGCCGAGGACGCCCGGATCCACGAGACCTTCCACGACCTCGGGGTGACCGTCGAGGCGGTGCAGGCCGATCTGGCCACCTACGAGGGAGTCGAACGATTCTGGGCCGCCGTCACCGCCACCGGGCGGCCGCTCGACGCGATCGCCATCAACGCCGGTGTCGGTGTCGGCGGGCCCTTCGCCGAGACCGGCCTCGACGACGAGTTGCGGCTCGTCGACCTGAACGTGCGGTCGTCGGTGCACCTCGCCAAGCGGGCCGTCCGCGCCATGGTGGCCCAAGGGTCGGGCCGGATCCTGTTCACCTCGTCCATCGCGGCGACCCAGCCGGGACCGTTCGAAGCGGCGTACGCGGCGTCGAAAGCGTTTCTGCTCTCCTTCTCCGAGGCGTTGCGGGAGGAACTGGCGGCCGAGGGTGTGACGGTCACCGCGCTGATGCCCGGGCCCACCGACACCGAATTCTTCGAGCGTGCCGGGATGACCGACACCCGGGTCGGGGCCGGCGACAGCAAGGACGACCCGGAACGGGTCGCCGAACAGGCCTTCGAAGCCCTGATGAAAGGCAAGGACCATGTGGTCGCCGGGTCGGTCACCAACCGGCTGCTCGCGGGGGCGTCCAAGGTGACCCCGGAGACCGTCAAGGCCCGCGTCCACCGGGCCATGTCGGAGCCGGGCTCCGGTACGGACTGAGGTCACGCCCGTACCGGATCGGTGAACCGTCTCCCGGCGCGCAGGCCGTTGATCAGCCGCGACACGGCGGCCGGCCCGTCCTGCGCGCCGGCCCAGCGGCTGACCACACGGGGCGGCCCACAGGTTGGCCCATCGACGGCTGCGCGCTCCGCGACGGCAGGCGCTGCCCGCCCGGCGGCGCCGGACCGCGAGGCCCGGCCGTCCCGCTCCCCCGGCGGCTCATGGAGCGCGGGCGATGTCCACGGCCGTGCCGCCGGGGGAGGAACCGTTTGCTCAGGCAGCAGCGAGCGCCGGTCACGGCCCGGCGGCGCCGGCCGGCAAGGGGATCCGGATCGTCTCGATCCAGGACGGTGGGTCATCGCCGCCGTCGCCGATCAGCCCGGCGACGACCCGGACCTGACCGGGCCGGACCTCCGGCCACGGGGTGTGGCCGTCGGTCAGGACGATGACGATGTGTGGTCGTTCCGGTCCTTTCATGGCCTGTTCGATGCCGACGCGCATGTCGGTGCCGCCGCCTCCTTCCAGCACGACGTCGCCGACGGTGGCGGCCCGGCGAACCGCGTGTACGTCGGCGTCACAGGCGAGCACGGTCACCCGGTTGCGGCCGATGCCGACCGCCCGGAGCACCCCGGCGACCTCGCCGAGCACGGCCCGCAGCTCCTCGTCGCCCATCGAACCGGACGTGTCGACGACCACCGCCACCCGCGGCATCGGGCGGCGCAGGCTCGGCAGCACCACCCGGGGGACGGCGGCCCCGCGCCGTGACGGGCGCTGATAGGTGTAGTCGACCGCCCCGGAAGCCCACGATGCCGCCTCGCGGATCGCACCGGTGAGTGCCCGCCGCCAGTCGACCGTGGGTTCGAGGATCGCGTCGGCCCAGCGCCGCCACCCCGCCGGGATCCGGCCCCGTCCCTTCGCGTGGGCCCGCATCTCCTGGGCGGTCAGCCGGCGGATCGCGGCCGCCTCGACCCCGCTGACCCGGGCCGCGTCCGAGGACTCCCACGGCATGGGGCGGCCGTGCGCGCCGGATCCGCACTCCAGGTGGCGGTGACCGGCCGGGATGCCGGGCAGGTACTGCTCGAACATCCGGCCGTCGGGAAGGCCGAACATCTCCGGGCGCATGGCTCCGGACGGCAGCGACGAGAGATCGTCGTTGATCTCGCAGTCCTGGGCGACGTTGACCCGGTGATGGTCGTGCCGGTATTCGGGGACGAGCAGCGCGGCCCGCCCGTGATGGTCACGCAGCAGGTGGGCCGCCTCGTGAATCCAGACGGCTGCCAGCTCGTGCACCGGCGTGGCCGCCACGAAACGGGGATTCACGTAGCAGCGCCAATGCCGGTCCACCCCCATCGTCGGCACATCGACGCTCGGCACGACGGTCAGGCTGAAGAGTGCGGACGCCAGATAGGGCTGGCCGCCGGCCGCCTTGAGCCGTGCGGCCAGCAGTTTCGTCCGGTCGAGGTGCTGCGCCGCGGTGCCGGCCCGCTCCACGGCCCCGGCCGGCCGGGTGTCCGAGCGGCCGGCGGATGCCGGATCGGCTCGGGCGCCGCGAGCCGGCCGAGGATGCCGTCGAAGTCGCCGGGGTCGGCCAGGCCGCGATCCGGATCGCTGATGGCCGGGCATCGGATGATCATGCCGACGTCTCCCCGCGGTCGTGGTCGGGTGGCGAAGCGGCCGGATTCGAACCGGCGTCCTCCTGCTCGATGCCAAGGCGCGACGACCTCTGCGCTACGACTTCGCCGTGCCGGAGCATACGCGGCGCCACCGGCATCTCCGTGCGGTTCTCAGCCGCGCAGCCGTTCGAGTCCGTCGAGCAGCAGGTCCAGCGTGAACTCGAACTCGACCCGGCTGTCGCACCAGCCGAGCTCGGTCTCGTGGGTCTCGCTGGCGACCATGGCGGTGAGGTGCGGCAGGACGTCGGCGACGGCGCTCAGGTCCTCGTCGGCGCCGTCGCCGGCCGAGGTGCTGAACATCTCCTGGACGAAGCCGAGCGGCATGCTCCCGAAGGCGTGCAGCGCCCGGTGGGCCAGCCGGTAGGTGAATCCGCCCTCGACGAGGGTGCCGAGGATCGCGTCGTAGTAGAGGTAGACGCCGAACGGCACGGACCCGCGCGAGCCGAGCAGGCCGGGGCCCCACGGGTGGCGCAGCATGACCTCCCGGGCGGCGAGGAACCGGCCGCGCAGCCGGGACCGCCAGTCTCCGGCCTCGACCCGGCCGACGGCGTCGAGGATTTCGGCGACCAGGGTCTCGGCGACGCCGTCGAGGAGGGCGTCCTTGCCGCGCAGGTGGTGGTAGAGCGACATGGCCTCGACGCCCAGGTCGGCTCCGAGGCGGCGCATGGTGACGGCGGCGAGCCCGTCGGCGTCGGCGATCGTGACGGCGGCCGCCAGGACGCGTTCGCGGCTGAGCGGTTCCTTGCGCACGGCTGCTACCTTACACAGTAAGACCAGCCTTACGACGTAAGGGAAGAATCATGCCCTCGCTTCGCACCGCTCGGATGACCGGCGCCTTCTATCTCGCACTCGCCGTCACCGGGATGATCGGATTCCTGCTGTTGCGCCCCCGCCTCGACGAGGGGGCGGCCGTCGCCGAGCACCCCACCCTGGCCCAGGCCATGGTGTTCGTCGAGTTGCTCACCGTGCTCAGCCAGGCGCTCGCCGCCGCCTGGTTCTACCGGCTGTTCCGTTCCGCCGACCCGGTGAGCGCCGCCGGCGTCGCCGCGTTCGGTGTGGTCAACGCGGTGGTGATCCTCGTCAGCGCGGCGATGCTGAGCACCGCCGCCACGACTGATCCGGCGACCTCGAAGACCCTGTTCCTGATCAGCGAGAACCTCTGGTCGGTCGGCGGGATCTTCTTCGGGCTCTGGCTCATCCCGATGGGCACGGCCGTGCTGAGCACCGGCTGGATGCCCCGCGCCCTGGGCTGGGTGCTCGTCGCCGGCAGTGTCGGCTACGTGGCCAGCGCCCTGGTGAAGGCCCTGGCCCCGGACGCCGCGACGGTCGCCGACCTGCTGACCTTCCCGGCCTCGGTCGGCGAGTTCTGGATCGTCGGCTATCTGCTGATCTTCGGCGTCAAGGAGCGTCAGAGCGGCGGTTCACCGAAGGTCGATCTGATCCGGTGAAAGTCGCGCAGCCGCGGCTCGGTCGCCCCGGAGACCCAGCGGCTGACCGTCTTGGCGGACACCTCGAGCCGCCGGGCCGCCGCCTCCAGAGTCAGCCCCTCCGCGCGTAACCGGCCCGCGAACCAGGCGGCGAACGACGGCGGCGCCGGCACGGCCACCCGGGTTCCCCGGGCCGGCTGTTCCGGCGCCTTCTCCACCGCCGGTGCGGCCGGCGCGGACGACGAGCTGAGCACGTCGATCTCGGCGCCGGACGGGAAGACCCGCAGCGACACCTGGATGGACGGGCTCACCCCGGCGGCGTCGAGCAGCACGTCGGCGACCCGCTCGCAGAGGTTGCGCACGTCCTCGTCGGACACCGGCGTGCCGGTCAGCTGCCGCCGCAGGAAGGCCCGCACGTCGGGCAGCGCCGACGGCCGCGCCGGGAACGCCTGCGCGACCACGGTGAGCGGCAGGATCTCGACATCCGGCAGCGGCACGCCCCCGATGGTACGGAAACCGGCCGTACCCGAACGAGTGACAACGAACGTGACGGATACCCGCCTAGGCTGAACCGATGCTGCACGTCCTCTGGATGAACGGCGGGCTCAGTTGCGACGGCGAGTCGGTGGCGATCACCGCGGCCACCCAGCCGAGCATCGAGGATCTGGTGCTGGGCGCGCTGCCCGGGGTGCCGCCGATCGAGTTGCACTGGCCGTACCTGGACTTTCAGAACGGCCCGGCCTTCATGGATTGGTTCCACCGGGCGGCCCGTGGCGAGCTGGAGCGGTTCGTCCTGGTGGTCGAGGGGTCGATCGCGGACGAGACGAACAAGGCGGCCGGTTACTGGACCGGTTTCGGCGACGATCCGCGGACCGGTCAGCCGATCACCGCGGCCGAGTGGCTGGACCGGCTGGCACCGAAGGCGTCGGCGATCCTCGCGGCGGGCACGTGCGCGGCGTACGGCGGGATCCACGCAATGGCCGGGAACCCGACCGGGGCGATGGGCGTGCCCGACCACCTGGGCTGGGACTGGCGGTCACGGGACGGGGTGCCGCTGGTGTGCGTGCCGGGCTGCCCCACCCACCCGGACAACCTGACCGAGACGCTGATGCATCTGATCGTCCACGTCGCCGGGGACGGCCCGCCGCTGGACCTGGACGAGGAGCTGCGGCCGCGGAAGCTGTTCGAGTCGACGGTGCACTCCGGATGCGACCGGGCGTCCTTCTATGACCAGAGCGACTTCGCGGGCGGCCACGGGTCCCAGGCGTGCCTGGTCAAGGTGGGCTGCTGGGGCCAGGTGGTGCGGTGCAACGTGGCGAAACGGGGCTGGATCAACGGGGTGGGCGGCTGCCCGAACGTCGGCGGCATCTGCATCGGCTGCACGATGCCCGGCTTCCCGGACAAGTTCCGGCCGTTCGCCGAGGATCCGGCGCCGGTGTTCGTCCCGCTGGAGCAGACGCTGCGGGGTTACACGCTGCGCGTCGCCGGCGACTGACCGGTCACCCGAAAGCGTAAGCACCGCCGCAACCCCCGGACAGAACTGTCCGGTCGGGGGCGCTGAGCAGGGCGAACGCGAGCCGGAGGGCCGGCCAGAGGTGGGCGGACAGCCTTGGGTCTGGCCGCGCCCTCCACCGGTCGGGCAGCGTCAGGACCGCGCCGGCAGTCCGGCGTCTCACGGATCCCCAAGGAGTGAAACAGTGTTCTGGCGACGAATCTCCGCGCACCGGGCCCTGGCGGCACACAACTCCGGCCGGTGGACCGGCATCCACGTGCTCGGCCGTCGCTCCCGCAGGTGGCTGTCGCCGTGCGTTCCCGCCCCGTACCCGCAAGCCGTCTTCCTCGAGCCGGAGAGCGCCTGGTGGGACGCCCAGCAGGAGAGCGGGCCGGTGACCGTGGCGGTGCTGAACGAGGGCGACGCGGCCGCGGCGCTCGACCGGCTCGCCGAACTCGCCGACGGCCCGCTGCTGCTGGTGGTCGGCTGGGTGGACGCCGACACGCTGATCAGGGGCCTGGCCCGGCGGCTGCCGCACTGCCGGATGATGGTGCTGCCGGCCCACCCCGGCGAGGACTGGCTGCGCGGCAACACCCCGACCGTGGCCCACTGCCTGCGCGACGGGGTCCTGCCGGTCCTGGTGACCCACGCGGCCGGCATCTCCGCGGTCGCCGCCGACCTCTCCGGCCGGCTGCACGCCGACCGGGTGCTCCGGGTCCAGCACACGCCGTCCGGCGCCGGCCTGCTGCCGGTCTGGCGTCGCGACGGATCCCTTCACCGGTACGCGGAGAGGTGATCCGTTCGCCCCGGTTCAACTCAGCCGATCATTGTGGTCAGCCACGCGTACCAGGCCGGGAGCCCGTCGCCGCGGGTGGCGGAGACGGTGAGGATCGCCGCCCGCGGATTGACCGCGGTGATGTGGCGGCGGCAGGTGTCCACGTCGAAGTCGACGTACGGCAGCAGGTCGGTCTTGTTGATCACGACGAGGTCGGCCACCGCGAACATGTACGGGTACTTGAGCGGTTTGTCCGCGCCCTCGGTGACCGACACGATCACCACCCGGGCGTCCTCGCCGAGGTCGAACAGGGACGGGCAGATCAGGTTGCCGACGTTCTCCACGAACAGCAGCGATCCGGGCGCGGGCGCCAGCTCGTCCAGGGCCCGCCGGGTCATCGCCGCGTCCAGGTGACAGCCGGCCCCGGTGTTGATCTGCGTGACCGGCGCGCCGGCCGCCCGGATCCGCTCGGCGTCGAGCGGTGTCCGCTGGTCGCCCTCGATCACCGCGACCGGGCGCCGCAGCTCCCGTACGGTCCGCTCCAGCAGGGTGGTCTTGCCCGACCCGGGCGAGCTCATCAGGTTGACCGCCCGGATCCGGCGCGCGGCCAGCAGGTCCCGGTTGGCTTGGGCCTGACGGTCGTTGCGGGCCAGCACCCGCTCCTCGAGCGTGACCGTGGTGACCGGCCCCTCCTCGCACACGTCAGGCCACCTCCATGGAGACGATGTGCAGCTCACGGCCGGTGGTGACGGTGACGTCGGCGCTGCCGCACGGGCACAGCGGGATCATGTCGGGAAGCCTCCGGTCGGTACGGCAGGACCGGCAGAACACCGTGGCCGGCCGCAGGTCGAGGTCGAGGGCGGCGCCGTGCGCGGCGGTGCCGGTGGCGGCCAGGTCCCAGCAGAGGCGCATGGCGTCCGGCAGTACCGCGGTGAGCGCTCCGATCCGGACGGTGACCCGCCGCACCGGCCGTCCCGCGGCGCGGGCGCAGACCGTGTCGACGATGTTCTCGGCTATCGCCAGCTCGTGCATGGCGCTTCGTCTCCCGCGTTGGTGACGCTGTACCCCGGTCAGGTGGCGCGGATTGACAGTCTTGCACGGCCGGGAGAACGCTGTTAGCGGCGTCACACCAAAGTGAAAGCGCAGCCGCCGGCGGCGCCGAGTCAGCGGGCTCAGGTTCGAACCCATGTCGGCGTCGCAGCGAAGCGGAGGTGGCGGGCATGAGCGAGCCTGCGAGCGAATCATCGGGCTCAGGGTCGAACTCATGCCGGCGCCGGAGCGAAGCGGAGGTGATGGCGTGAGTGGCGACCTGGTCGACATGGCCTGGGATCCGATCACCCGGATCGTGGGCAGCCTCGGCATCTACACGAAGATCGATTTCAAGCGGCGGGTGGTCGCCGAATGCCGCAGCACCAGCTCGATCTTCCGCGGCTACTCGGTCTTCATGAAGGGCAAGGACCCGCGCGACGCGCATTTCATCACCAGCCGGATCTGCGGGATCTGCGGCGACAACCACGCCACCTGCTCCTGCTACGCGCAGAACATGGCGTACGGCGTGAAACCTCCGCCGCTGGCCGAGTGGATCGTGAACCTGGGCGAGGCGGCCGAGTTCATGTTCGACCACAACATCTTCCAGGAGAACCTGGTCGGGGTGGACTACTGCGAGCGGATGGTCGCCGAGACCAACCCGGGTGTGCTGGAGCTGGCCAACCGGACGGCGGCGCCGCACGCCGGCGAGCACGGTTTCCGCACGGTCGGCGACATCATGCGCTCGCTGAACCCGTTCACCGGCGAGTTCTACCGGGAGGCGCTGCAGGTCAGCCGCCTGACCCGGGAGATGTTCTGCCTCATGGAGGGCCGCCACCCGCACCCGTCGACGCTGTTCCCCGGCGGGGTCGGCACGCAGGCGAGCACCCAGCTGATCACCGACTACCTGACCCGGCTGATGCGTTACGTCGAGTTCATGAAGAAGGCCGTGCCGATGCACGACGACCTGTTCGACTTCTTCTACACGGCGCTGCCCGGTTACGAGCACGTCGGTGACCGCCGGGTGCTGCTGGCCTGCTGGGGATCGTTTCAAGACCCGGAGCACTGCGATTTCCGGTACGCCGACATGGCCGCGTGGGGACGCAGGATGTTCGTCACGCCCGGGATCGTGGTCGACGGCAAACTGGTCACCACCGACCTCGTGAAGATCAATCTGGGGATCCGGATCCTGCTCGGCTCGTCCTACTACGACGACTGGGAGGACCAGGAGATGTTCGTGACGGCCGACCCGCTGGGCAACCCGGTGGACCGCCGCCACCCGTGGAACCAGCACACCAACCCGCGCCCGCAGAAACGCGACCTGGACGGCCGGTACAGCTGGGTGATGTCGCCGCGCTGGTACAACGGCAAGGACTATCTGGCCCTGGACACCGGCGGTGGACCACTGGCCCGGCTGTGGGCGACCGCGCTGGCCGGGACCGTCGACTTCGGCTACGTGCGGGCCACCGGCGACAGCGTGCGGATCGAACTGCCGAAGACCGCGCTCAAGGGGCCGGTCACGTTCGAGTGGCGGATCCCCCGCTGGAGCAACACCCTGGAACGCAACCGGGCGCGCAGCTACTTCCAGGCGTACGCGGCCGCCTGCGCCCTGTACTTCGCCGAGCGGGCGCTGGCCGAGATCCGGGCCGGCCGGACCCGCACCTGGGAGCCCTACGAGGTGCCCGAGGACGGCATCGGCTGCGGCTTCTCGGAGGCGGTCCGCGGCGCCCTGTCCCACCACATGGTCATCCGGGACGGGCGGATCGCCAACTACCACCCGTACCCGCCCACCCCGTGGAACGGCAGTCCCCGCGACAGCTTCGGCACCCCCGGCCCCTACGAGGACGCCGTCCAGGGCCAGCCGATCTTCGAGGAGAACGGCCGCGACGACTTCAAAGGCATCGACATCATGCGTACGGTCCGCAGCTTCGATCCCTGCCTGCCCTGTGGCGTGCACATGTACCTGGGCGGCGGCAAGAAGGTGGAGGTGCTGCACTCCCCCACCCAGTCGGCGGGGGTCACGGCGTGACCGGGCTGGACGCGGCCCGCGCGGTCGCCGACACCGTCCTCTACGAGGGCTACCTGCTCTACCCGTACCGGGCCGGGGCCGCGAAGAACCGGTCCCGCTGGCAGTTCGGGGTGCTCGGGCCGCCGTCGGCCGCCCCGGAGGCGTTCGCCGAGCCGCCGGACATGGCCATGCAGTGCCTGCTCAGCCCGGACGGGGCCGGCTGGGTGACGGTGCGCCTGCGGTTCCTCCAGGTGCAGAGCCGGCAGGTGGAACGGCGCCTCGCCGACGGCGGCCACCAGCCGGCCGAGCGCCTGCGGGTCGGCGAGACCACCCTGCTGACCTGGGACGAGGCCGTCGAACGGGAGATCACCCTGCCGGACCTGCCGGTGCACGGCGACGCCGAGTTCCCGGTGAACGTGCCCGGCGGAGTGGACGTCGAACCGGTCCACGACGGCGACGGACGGCCGGTGGGACGGGTCGTCCGCCGCCGGTGGCCGCTGACCGCCCGGGTCCGGACGTCGGTGCGGGCCGACGGCGGACTGCTGCGACTCACCGTCGCCGTCGCGAACGAGCACGCGGCGCCCGTACCGGACGCCGAGAGCGCGGCCCGGCACTCGCTGATCGCCGCGCACCTGCTGGTGGAGGCACACGACGCGGAATTCGTGTCGGTGCGCGAGCCGATCGACGCCGCCGGCCGATGCCGGCAGCATCGCTGCTGGCCGGTGCTGGCCGGGCCGCCCGGCGAGACCCGGCTGCTGCTGGGCGCGCCGATCATCTTGTACGACCACCCGCGCCTGGCCGGGCAGAGTCCCGGCGACCTGTTCGACGCGTGCGAGATCGACGAACTGCTGACCCTGCGGGTGCGGGCCATGACCGACGCGGAGAAGGCCGAGGCCCGGGCCACCGATCCGCGGGCCGCCGCGATCGTCGACCGCTGCGACGCCCTGGACGACGGCGCCCTGCTGCGCCTGCACGGCGCCCGCCTGGACACCGGCCCGATCGCCCGCGGCGCCCTGGTCCGGCTGCGCCCGGCCCGCCGCGCCGACGCGCAGGACATGTTCCTGGCCGGGCGGATCGCCTGCGTCAGCGAAGTGATCACGGACGTCGACGGTGGCACCCACGTGGCGGTCGTGCTGGTCGGCGACCCCGCCGCGGAACTGCACGAGGAGTACGGCCGCTTCCTCTACTTCGCCCCCGGCGAACTGGAGCCGGTGTCATGATCCTGATCGCCGGCATCGGCAACGTGTTCCTCGGCGACGACGGGTTCGGGCCGGAGGTCGCCCGGCGGCTGGCCGCCGGTGCTCCCCTGCCGGACGGGACCCGGGTCGCCGACTACGGCATCCGCGGCCTGCACCTGGCCCACGACCTGCTGGCCGGATACGACACGCTGATCCTGATCGACGCGCTGCCCGGCGACGGTACTCCCGGCCGGGTGGAGGTTCTCGAGGTGGATCCGTCCGGGGCCGGGGCGGGCGAACTCGACGGGCACGGCATGGATCCGCTCGCCGTGCTGGCCGCGGTGGCCCGCCTCGGTGGCACGCTGCCCGTCACCTATGTGGTCGGCTGCCGGATCGGCGCCGTCGACGAGGGCATCGGCCTGAGCGCGCCGGTCAGGGCCGCCGTCCCGGAGGCGGTCGCCGCCGTCCACGCCCTGCTCCGCGCGCCGGTCCGGGGGTGAGCGGCGTGTGTCTCGGGATTCCCGGGCGGGTGGTGGAGATCCTGCCGGGCGCCGCCGGCCAACTCGCCGACGTGGACGTGGTGGGCGCGCGGCGGCCGGTCAACATCGGCATGCTGGAGACCCCGCCCGAGCCGGGCGACTGGGTGCTCATCCACCTCGGGTTCGCTGTGGAGATCATCGACGCGGAGCGGGCCGCGCGGGCGCTGCGGGGCCTGGAGCTGGCCGGGCGGGCGCGGACGGTGCGCCGCCGGTTCGCCGTCTCCGGGCTGGTGCAGGGGGTCGGGTTCCGGCCGTTCGCCTACACGACGGCCGCCGGGCTGGGGCTGGCCGGATCGGTGACGAACACCGCCGACGGGGTCGCCGTCGAGGTGGAGGGCTGCCCGGAAGCGGTCGACGAGTACGGTCTACGGCTGCGCGAGGGCCCACCGCTCGCCGTGATCACCGCGGTCGAGGAGCTGGAGCAGGAGATCCGCGGCACGGCCGGATTCCGGATCGAGGAGTCCACCGGCGGACCGGCCCGCACCCTGGCCGCCCCGGACGTGGCGATCTGCGACGACTGCCTCGGCGAGCTGCGTGATCCGGGCGGACGGCGGTACCGGCACCCGTTCATCAGCTGCGTCAACTGCGGGCCCCGTTACACGATCATCACGGGCCTGCCGTACGACCGGGCGGCCACCACGATGGCCCGGTTCCCGATGTGCGCGCGGTGCCGGGCCGAGTACGAGGATCCGGCCGACCGGCGATTCCACGCCCAGCCGATCGCCTGTCACGATTGCGGTCCCCGGCTCGAACTGGTCCTCGGGCCGATGACGATGACCGGCGGCGACGCGCTGGCCGAGGCCCGCGCGCTGCTGGCCGCCGGGCGGATCGTGGCGGTCAAGGGGCTCGGCGGCTACCACCTGGCGTGCGACGCCCGCGACCCCGGTGCGGTCGCCGAACTGCGGCGGCGCAAACGGCGGGGCGGGAAACCGTTCGCGGTGATGGCGGCGGGCGCGCGTACGGCGTACCGGATAGGGATCTTCACCGACCGCGACCGGGACCTGCTCGCCGGAGCGCGCCGCCCGATCGTGCTGGTTCCGCGCCGGCCCGGCGGCGGGCTGGCCGGGCAGGTCGCGCCGGACGGTCCGGACGTGGGCGTGATGCTGCCCTACACGCCGTTGCACGTGCTGCTGTTCGGTCTGCCGGGAGACCCGCCGGGCCCCGACGTGCTGGTGATGACCTCGGGAAACGTGGCCGGGGAGCCGATCGTGACGGACGACGCGGAGGCGCTGCGGCGGCTCGGCGCTCTGGCCGACGCGTGGCTGCGGCACGACCGGGAGATCCGGGTGCCGTGTGACGACTCGGTGGTGCGCCGTGACGTGATCCTGCGGCGTGCCCGGGGGTACGCGCCGATGCCGGTGCGGATGCCGTTCCCGGTCGGGCCGTCGCTGGCGGCCGGCGCCGACGCGAAGAACACGTGCGCGATCGGCGAGGGGCGATCGGTGTGGCTGAGCCAGCACATCGGCGACATGGACGACCTGTCCACGGTCGAGGCGCTGCACACCGTCGCCGCGCACCTCGGGAAGATCACCGGGGTGGAGCCGGAAACGCTCGTCACCGACCGGCATCCGGGATACCGGTCGGGGTGCTGGGCGCGGGCCAACGCGGGCGGGCGGCCGGTACGGACCGTGCAGCACCATCACGCGCACATCGCCGCGGTGATGGCCGAACACGGGCTCGGGGTGGGCGAGCGGGTCATCGGGATCGCGTTCGACGGCACCGGCTACGGCGACGACGGGGCGGTCTGGGGTGGCGAGATCCTGGTCGCCGGCTATCGGGACTACGAGCGGGCCGGGCATCTCGGCTACGTTCCGCTGGCCGGTGGGGACGCGAGCGTACGCCGTACCTACCGGATGGCCCTGTCCCACCTGCGGTCGGCCGGGGTGCGGTGGGATCCGGCGCTGCCACCGGTCGCCGCCTGCCCGGAAGCGGAACGGGAGATCCTGGCACATCAGTTGCGTACCGGGCTGGCCTGTGTGCCGACGTCCAGCATGGGGCGGCTGTTCGACGCGGTGGCCGCGATCGCCGGGGTCCGGCAGCACGTCACGTACGAGGGCGAGGCGGCTCTCGTCCTGGAGGGGCTCAGCCGGGACGCGGCCGGTACGGCGTACCCCTGGAGGATCGACGAGGCGGGGGTCGCCGATCCGGGCCCGCTGATCCGTGCGGTGGCGTCCGACGTGCTGGCCGGTGTGCCCGCCGGCGTGATCGGCGCACGGTTCCACGCCGCGGTGATCGATCTGATCGTGGCGCAGGCGCAACGCTGCCGGGAGCGGACCGGCCTGGCCGTGGCGGCGCTCGGCGGCGGCGTCTTCCAGAACACGATCCTGCTCACCGGCGCCTGCCACGAGCTGCGCGAACGCGGTTTCACCGTGCTGCGGCCCCGGCTGCTGCCGCCGAACGACGGTGGCATCGCCCTGGGTCAGCTGGCCGTCGTGGGCGCCGGCTGATGTGCCTCGCCGTGCCCGGCCGGGTGGTGAGCGTGAGCGAGTCCGACGGCACGCCGATGGCCGAGGTCGACTTCGGCGGCGTGCGCAAGAGCGTGTGCCTGCAATACGTGCCGGGCGCGATGCCCGGCGAGTACGTGATCGTGCACGTGGGTTTCGCGATCCAGCGGCTCGACGAGGAGTCGGCGCGCCGCACTCTCGACGAATTCACCAGGCTGGGCCTGCTGGAAGAGGAGTTCGGTGAAATACCTTGACGAGTTCAGCGACCCGGATCTGGCCCGCAGCCTGCTGCGGCAGATCCACGCCGTCACCACCCGGCCGTGGGCGCTCATGGAGGTGTGCGGCGGGCAGACCCACTCGATCATCCGGCACGGTATCGACCAACTGCTGCCGGAGGGCGTGGAGATGATCCACGGGCCGGGCTGCCCGGTCTGCGTCACCCCGCTGTCGGTGATCGACAAGGCGCTCGCCATCGCAGCCCGGCCCGGGGTGATCTTCTGCTCGTTCGGGGACATGCTGCGGGTGCCGGGCAGCGGCCGCGACCTTTACGAGGTACGGGCGGCGGGCGCCGACGTGCGGGTCGTCTACTCGCCGCTGGACGCGCTCGGCATCGCCCGTGCCAACCCGGGCCGGGAGGTGGTGTTCTTCGGCATCGGGTTCGAGACGACCGCGCCGGCGAACGCGCTCACCGTGCACCAGGCCCGCCGGCTCGGGGTGCGCAACTTCTCGCTGCTCGTCTCGCACGTGCTGGTGCCGCCGGCCATCTCGGCGATCATGGAGTCGCCGCGGTGCCGGGTGCAGGCGTTCCTGGCGGCCGGGCACGTGTGCAGTGTGATGGGCACCGGCGAGTACCCGGCACTGTCCGACAAGTACGGCGTGCCGATCGTGGTCACCGGCTTCGAGCCGCTCGACGTGCTGGAGGGCATCCGGCAGACCATCGTGCAACTGGAGCAGGGCCGGCACGAGACCCGCAACGCCTATCCGCGGGCCGTGCCGGAGACCGGCAACCCGGTGGCGCGGGAGATGCTCGCCGACGTGTTCGAGGTGACCGACCGGGCGTGGCGGGGCATCGGCGTCATCCCGGGCAGCGGATGGCGGCTCACCGACCGGTACCGGGACTTCGACGCCGAGCACCGCTTCGACGTGGGCGGGGTGCGGGCCACCGAGTCGGCGCTGTGCCGGTCCGGTGAGGTGCTCCAGGGACTGATCAAGCCGCACGAGTGCGCGGCGTTCGGGCGGGTGTGCACGCCCCGGCAGCCGCTCGGCGCGACGATGGTCTCCTCGGAGGGGGCGTGTGCGGCGTACTACGCGTACCGGAGGGTCACCGGATGACCGGCTTCGTGAGCCGGACGCGCACGGCGGTGACCGGGTGATCGACTTCGAGGGCTGGAGTTGCCCGGCGCCGCTTCGTGACACGCCCGCGGTGGTCGCCGGGCACGGTGGTGGGGGCGCGATGTCCGCGGACCTCGTCCGGCATCTGATCATTCCGGGGTACGGGGACGCCGGCGGCAGCCCGGACCGTGACTGTGCCGTGCTGGAGACGGCCGGGGTGCGGCTGGCGTTCACCACCGACGCGTACGTGGTGCAGCCGATGTTCTTCCCCGGCGGCACGATCGGCGACCTGGCCGTCAACGGAACCGTCAACGACCTGGCCATGGCCGGGGCCACCCCGCTCTACCTGTCGGCCGCGTTCATCCTCGAGGAGGGCACGCCGCTCGCCGACCTCGGCCGGATCACGGCGGCCATGGGCGCGGCGGCCACCGCGGCCGGGGTACGGCTCGTCACCGGCGACACCAAGGTCGTCGGCAACGGCAACGGCGACGGGGTGTACCTGACCACCAGCGGCGTCGGGATGGTCGCCGACGGGGTGGAGATCGAGCCGCGGCGGGCCGCCGTCGGGGACGCCGTGCTGCTCAGCGGCGACCTCGGGCGGCACGGGGTGGCCGTGCTGAGCTGCCGGGAGGGGCTGGAGTTCGAGACGGCGGTGGCCAGCGACACGGCGCCGCTGCACGGGCTGGTCGCCGCGATGCTGGCCACCGGCGCGGACGTGCACGTGCTGCGCGACCCCACCCGTGGCGGGCTGGCGGCGGCGCTCAACGAGATCGCGGCGGCCGCGTCCGTCGGGATCGAACTGACCGAACGGGACCTGCCGGTGCCGGACGGCGTCGCCGACGCCTGCCACCTGCTCGGGCTCGACCCGTTGCAGGTCGCCAACGAGGGACGGCTGGTGGCGTTCGTCCGCGCGGACCAGGCCGACGAGGTGCTCGCGGCGATGCTCGCGCACGAGCACGGGTCGGGGGCGCGGCGGATCGGGATCTGCGTGGCCGGGCATCCGGGCCTGGTGGTGGCCCGGACGGCGCTCGGCGGGACCCGGGTGATCCCGATGCCGATCGGCGAGCAGCTGCCCCGGATCTGCTGATGCCATGAGCGCGTCCGGTCTCTCGCGGCGGCGGCCCGGCCACACCCCGGGGCGACGATGAGCGCGGCCGGGGCGCTGCTGTTCGCCCGGTACGCGTTCCCGCCGAACGAGCTGGGCTACTGCGGGCCGGACGGGGTGGCGCCCGCCGAGCTGGGACGCAGGGCCCGCGACTTCGAGGGCGCGTGGGCGTACCTCTGCTTCATCGCCTCGTCCGCGGGCATCGCCGATCCGCTCGACGAGCGGGTGGTGGTGGCCTACTGGCTGGGCGGGCCGCTGCTGGATCTCGTCGACGGCGATCGCCTCGCCGCCGTCCTGCGGGACCGGTTCGCCGGGCAGTTCCGCGGGTCGCGGGCGATGGCGCACCACAGCTTCCACGTCTTCGAGGTGTACCCGTGGCTGTCGCTGCTGCGGCGGACCGGCAGCGCGCACGCCGTGTCGGTGCTGGACCGGTGCCGGATCCGCGCCGGGACGGTCCGCTCGGTCGACGGCGCCCGTGCCGTCGTCCACTCCCCCGGCCTGGTCTGGCGCGACGGCGTGCTCGCCGTCGGGCCCACCCGGGTGGAGCAGGTGCGCCGGGAGCGGTCGCTGCTGCCCCGGCTGGCCGCCGGTGACCTGGTCACGCTGCATTGGGACTGGGTCTGTGACGTGATCACCCCGCCGGACTCGGACCGCCTGATCGCCCAGCTGCGCGACTGGCTGTAGTCAGGCCCGCGCCGCGATCTTTGCCGAAGGCCGGGCCGGCGCGGTCAAGCGCACCGCGATCCCCGCCGAGGGCCGGGCGGCGCGGTCAAGCGCACCGCGATCCCCGCCGAGGGCCGGGCGGCGCGGTCAAGCCCGCGCCGCGATCCTGGCGAGGGGCAGGCGGGGGTCGAGAGCGCCGTACTCCAGGGATCGGTCCGCGCCGAGGCGCGCGGCCACGAAGCCGTCCGCGATCTCGGCCGGCGCCTGGCGGATCAGCACCGCGCCCTGCAACCCCAGCGCCAGCGCCTCCACCACCCGGCGCGCCGACGCGGCCGCCGACGCCGGGTCCGCCGCGACCTCACCGATCAGCTTGCGGGTCGCCGCCACATGCGCGTCATAGACCGGGTGTACGCCCAGAGCACTCGCCAGCTCGCGATCCACCGCCTGAACCGACTCCGGTTCGCGGGCCATCGCGCGCAGCACGTCGAGGGCGATGACGTTGCCGGAGCCCTCCCACACCGCCATGACCGGTTGCTCCCGGTAGCGGCGGGCCAGCGGGAACGCCTCGGTGTACCCGTTGCCGCCGAGACATTCGAGCGCCTCGTAGGCGTGGTTCGGCCCGCGTTTGCACACCCAGTACTTGCCGACCGCGACGGCCAGCCGCCGGAACGCCACCGATTCGCCGTCGTCGCTGTCGTAGGCGGACGCCAGCCGCATCGCCGTCCACGTCGCCGCCTCCGCCTCCAGCTGAAGGTCGGCGATCACCGCGGTCATCGCCGGCTGGTCGATCAGCAGGGCGCCGAACGCGCTGCGGTGGCGTACGTGCCAGGCGGCCTCGGCGACCGACTGGCGCATCCCGGCCGCGCTGCCCAGCACACAGTCCAGCCGGGTCTGGGCGACCATCTCGATGATGGCGCGCACCCCGCGGCCCTGCTCGCCGAGCAGCCGGCCGACCGTGCCGTCCAGCTCGATCTCCGACGACGCGTTCGACCGGTTGCCGAGTTTGTCCTTGAGCCGCTGGATCCGGAAGACGTTGCGGTCGCCGCCCGGCAGGACGCGCGGAACCAGGAAGCAGGACAGGCCACCGGGCGCCTGGGCGAGCACCAGGAAGGCGTCCGACTGCGGGGCCGAGCAGAACCACTTGTGCCCGGTCAGCCGCCACGTCCCGTCGCCGGCGTCCACCGCGCGGGTGCTGTTCGCCCGTACGTCCGAGCCGCCCTGTTTCTCGGTCATCGCCATGCCGAAGATCGCGGACGCCTTGCCGTCGCGCAGCGCCGGGTCGTAGTCGCGTGAGTAGACGCGGGGCAGCCATTCGGCGGCCGGCTCCGGAGCCAGCCGCAGGGACGGCACCACCGCGTGGGTCATGCTCACCGGGCAGGCGTGTCCCGGCTCCACCTGGGCGAACAGCATGAACGTGGCGGCCCGGGCGACGTGTGCGCCGGGCCGCGGCTCGGCCCAGCAGCTGGTGTGCGCGCCGTGCTCGATCGCGGCGCCCATGATCCGGTGGTAGCCGGGGTGGAACTCGACCGCGTCGACCCGGTGTCCCCAGCGGTCGTGACCGGTGAAGACCGGTGGATGCGTGTTCGCCAGTTCGGCGTCGCGCTGGAAGTCGGCCCGTCCGGTCAGCGCGCCGGCCTCGGTCAGGCGCCCGGTGGCCCAGCCCGCGCCGTACCGGTCCACCGCCTCGGTGAGAGCCGGGTTGATCAGGTACTCGTTGAGATCCACACGTGGCGGGGCCTGGTTCACGACCTCGTGGGTCACGGTTTCTCCTCCAGCAGGAAGGCCAGGTGCTCACGGGCGGCCTCGGCCGCGCCGGTCCGGGCCGCGCGCAGCGCCACCTGGTCGCGTTCCAGCCGTCCCGGCAGCGGGTCGCCCAGCCGCGGGGTCAGCGCGATGGTGCTGAGACCGTGTGACCACCCGTCCCGGACCTGCTGCAACGTCTCCCGGTAGCGGTGCGGGCGGCCCCGGTAGGCGGCGGCCAGCTCCGGGTTGAGCCGCCGCAGGTAGCGCTCGACCACCACGTCGGCCGGTCCGTAGCCGGGCTGGGTGCCGGGCGGCCGGGTGGCCAGGACGATCGCGTGCGTCGCCCCGCGTGCGGCGGCGCTGACCACCGGAACGGCCTCCACGATGCCGCCGTCCAGCCAGCGGCGGCCACGCCAGTGCACCGGGTCGCCGGCCAGCAGCGGCAGCAGACCGGACGCGTGCAGGCTGTTGACCAGGTCCTCCCGGTCGGTGAACTCGGACAGCGCCTCGGCCCGGCCGGTGTCCACGTCGGTGGCGACCATGGCGAGGCGGCCCGCCCAGCCGGTGCCGGCCGCCGCGCCGATGTCCAGCAGGTCGTCGACGTGGGCCACGATCCGCAAGCCGTCGATCACCGGGCGGCCGCGGGCGATGCGGCGGACGTCGATGAACTCCGGGGAGGCGAAGACCTCGGCGTACGACTCGGCCATCGCGTTCGCGGCGCCGACGGCCAGGGCGGCGGCGTTCACCGCGCCCGCCGACGTGCCGACGATCATGTCGATGTGCGGGAGGATGCCCTCCTGCTCGATGACGGCGGCCATCGCGGCGGAGACGATGCCGCGCATCCCGCCGCCCTCGATGACCAGCGCCACCGTCGCCCCGTCGTCGGTGTCGCCGGTGCGGCGCCGCTCCTTGAGCACCTCCTGGACGGTGGGGGTGCCGATGCGGCCCAGGCGCACACTCGCCTTGTCGGTGGCGGCGGCCGCCCGCTCCTGCTGGGCTGTCGTCCCCTCGGTCTGCTCGGGCGTCGTCTCGCGGGGTCTCTCCGGCGCCACGATCGTGCCCTGCGCGACCGCGACCAGGGTCTCGGTGCCGTCGTCGGCGATCGCGACCAGCTCGCAGCGGCAGGCGGCGCGACGGCCCTCGGCGCGCATCACCAGGCCGCTGGCGCGCAGCGTGCGGCCTCGTGCCGGGGCGATGTAGTCGACCGTCAGGCCGGAGGTGACCACGTCCGGTCCGAGGGCCGCCCCACCGGCGAAGGCGAGCGCGCAGTCCGCGGCGTACGCCACGATCCCGCCGTGCACCGCCCCGTGCTGGTTGGTGATCTCCGGGCGGATGTCGAGCTCGACCACGGCGCCGTCCTCGTCGAAGGAGGCCAGCCGGGTGCCGAGCATCCGGGTCACGGACTGGCCGGCGAGCACGCGCTGCGCGGTCGCGAGGGTCGGGGTCACCAGATCACTCCAGACATCCGTCGGTACGCGGTGCGGGTCGCGGTCAGCACGCCGAACCCGCCGTGGCCGGTACGCCGAGCGCGCGGAAGCAGAACGACCGGATCCCGTCGATGACCGCGGCCTGGACCTCCTCGGACGGCTCCGGGCTGTCCGGCCGGATCCAGCCGACGAGGGCCTCGGAGATGGCGCCCATGACGGCCGACGAGGCGAGCCGGGGGTCCTGTGGCACGAACTCGCCGCCGGCCAGCCCGTCCCGGATGATCTGCTCGCCGATGTCGGTGTAGGACCGCCGGTAGACCAGCCGCTCCGCCTCGACGACCGGGCTGACCGGCTCGAACAGCAGCGCCCACGCCATCCGCCGGCCGTGCAGGGCGCGGCTCGAGAAGATCCGGACGAGTTCGTCGACGCGCTCGGAGGCGCGCAGCCCGGCGTCCGAGACGGCGAGGCGGACCAGGTCGATCTCGTGGGTGGCGGCACTGCGGAACACCTCGGCGAGCAGCCGGTCCCGGCCGTCGAAGTAGGAGTACACCGACCCGACGCTGGCCTGGCAGCGCGCGGCGATCGCGGCGACGGTGGCCGCCTTGAACCCGTCGGCGGCGACGAGCGCCCGCGCCGCACGCAGGAACCCGTCGCGCTTGTCCTCAGCGTTCTTCCTGGTCAACGCGGTTGGCCGGTATGCCATCCCGGGGCCCCCAAGTTCTGAATCCGGATTCAGCGCAAGGCAAGAAGTGAACCACGGTTCAAAAGAACGCCGCAAGCGACCCCGGTCACCCCGGTCCCGCGGCCGGGCGGGACTGGTAGGTCAGGGCGAGCAGCAGCTCGAAGCGGGCGCGCGGGTCGTCCAGGTCGTCGCCGAGCAGTTCGCGGAGCCGGTTGAGGCGGTAGCTGACCGTCTGCGGATGCACGAACAGCTCGGCCGCGACCGCCGAGCGGGAACCCCAGTGCCGCAGCCAGCTCTCCAGCGTGACCAGGAACGCCTCGCGCTGGTTCGCCCGCAGCCCGGCCAGGGGCGCGAGCCGCCGGGCGGTCAGCACCGGCAGCGCGCCCGGCTCGCCGCGCAACGCCAGGGCCGCGAAGTGGTCGTCGACGAAGACCGGGCCGGCGCCGGGCGTGACCAGTTCGGCGGTCCGCTCGGCGAGCCGGACCGCCTGCGGCGCCTCGGTCCAGTGCAGCGCCGGGCCGACCACCGCCGCCCGGCCGTGCAGCGCCTCGGTGAGCGCCGCCCGCTCGGACCGGGGACCGGCCCGCAACAGCAGCACGGCGTCCCGGCCGCGCTCGGCGACCACCCCGTCGGCGCCGAACCGGAACCGGGCGTCGCGGGCCTGATCCGGCGGCAGCAGCACCGGGACGACGGCGTCCACACCGGGCCAGCCGATCCCGGCGGCGGCCTCCCGGACCACCTCGGGCGAGCTGCCCCCGCTGAGCAGCAGGTCGGCCACCTGACGGCGGCGCCGGTCCCCCTCGCCGGCCTGTTCGCGCAGCTGGCGGGCCAGGCCGTCGGTGCAGGCGGTGGCCAGCTCGTCGATGAACGCGCTGGTGGCGTCGGACAGGTCGATCACCTCGGCGACGCTGACCGGCCGCAGTTCGCCGAGCGCCTGGGTGGCGGTGCGCAGCAGCAGGCGGGAGGCGACCCGCAGCGAGGCGAGCAGGGTCTCCGGGCCGCGATTCTCCCGGGCCTCGGCGGCGCCCAGAGCCACGAAGACCTCGCGGATCGGTGGCGACAGCGCCGGCTCCCGGGTGCCGGCCAGGTCGAGGAACCGGTCGAGGGCGACCTGGACGGCGGTGCGCACGTCCCGTTCGAACTTCTCCCCGGCGCCGGCGCCGGGGCTCTCCCGGACGGCGGTGGCGATCTCCTGGACGGCGGCGGGCAGGCGCGGGCGCATGGCCAGGGCGAGGTCGGTGGGCAGGTTCTGCCAGGGGGTCGTCATCGCCACCGAGTTTGTCACGCGGTGATAAAGGAACGATTGATTCTTGCTGTTTCGCCGATGATGCCTCGTCCGGGGTCCGGGACGACGATGGTTCCGGTAAGACTCCCGCACGGATCGGAAGTTCGCCGGTGAAACACCGTCTGTCCCGCCAGCACGTCGTCGACATGTGCCGGACGATGCTCGAACGCGGCTACCTCAAGGCGACCGAGGGCAACGTCTCGGTCCGGATCCCGGGTCACCGGCTCTACGCCGTGACGCCCAGCAACTACGACTACGACAAGATGCGGGTGGAGGACATCTGCGTCGTCGACTTCGACGGCAAGCACGTGCCCGACCCGGGCGGTGCGGGTGGCCTGGTCCCGTCGATCGAGTGCGGCATGCACGCCAACGTCTATCGCGAGCGCCCCGACGTGAACGCGATCGTGCACACCCATCAGCCGTTCGCGTCGGCCCTCGCCTTCCTGCGCAAGCCGATCCCGGCGCTCACCGACGAGCAGGTCCGTTTCCTCGGCAAACAGGTCGCGATCATCGACTACGCCCCCTCCGGCACCGGCTTCCTGGCGAAGAACGTGCAGAAGAAGGTGGCGAGCGGCGACAACGCGTTCATCATCGCCAACCACGGCGTGGTGGCGCTGGGCACCGACCCGGACCGCGCGGTGTTCAACATGGCGCTGCTGGAGAAGGTGTCGATCGCCTACCTGATGGCGCTGGCGTCCGAGGCCGGCAAGGTCTACACGATTCCGGACACGATCCGTGAGATCGCGTTCAGCAAGCTGCGCAAGGACGAGAAGCGGATCGCCGCGCAGATCACCGAGGCGGTCGAGCCGGTCCGGGTGCCCGACGACGAGGAGCCGCCCAGCAGCGCCACGGTGGAGGCTCCGGAGGAGACCGCGAAGGCCGAGGACCTCGGCTACTCGATCAGCGAGTACCTCGACGTGGACGACACCATGCGCCGGCTGAAGGCTCTCGTGGCCCAGCCGCTGCGGGGGCTGCGCCACGACGCCCTGCTCGACACGCTGAACTACTTCGAGACCAAGTGCACGGCAAGCAAGGAGATCACCGAGCGGGCCAAGAAGCGGATCCCCGGCGGCGTCCAGCACAACCTGGCCTTCAACTACCCGTTCCCGCTGGCGATCGACAAGGCCGAGGGCGCCTACCTGACCGACCGCGACGGCAACGTCTACATCGACTTCCTCCAGGCCGGCGGCCCGACGATCCTGGGCAGCAACTACGCCCCGGTCAACGAGGCCGTGGCCGAGGTCATCGGCGCCTCCGGCCCGGTGACCGGCCTCTTCCACGAGTACGAGCTGAAGCTCGCCGAGATCATCCACCAGTACATGCCGCACATGGAGATGTACCGGTCGCTGGGCTCCGGCACCGAGGCGGTCATGGCCGCGGTGCGCGCGGCCCGCGCGTACACCAAGAAGAAGATGGTGATCAAGGTCGGCGGCGCCTATCACGGCTGGTCCGACACCATGGTGTACGGCCTGCGCGTCCCCGGCTCGTTCCGGATGAACGCCAAGGGCATCCCGTTCGGCGCCACCGGCCGGACCCGGGAGGCGTTCCCGCACGACCTGGGCCTGCTCAAGCGCAAGCTGATCGAGAACAGGCTGCGCGGCGGCACCGCCGCGGTCGTGGTGGAGCCGCTCGGCCCCGAGTCCGGCACCCGGCCCGTCCCGAAGGGCTACAACGCCGCCGTCCGCAGACTGTGCGACGAGTTCGGCGCACTGCTGATCTTCGACGAGGTGGTGACCGGATTCCGGACCGGTCTGGGCGGCGCCGCCGGCTACTTCGGTGTGACGCCCGACCTGACCGTGCTGGGCAAGGCGGTCTCCGGCGGCTACCCGATGGCCGGTGGGGTCGGTGGCCGGGCCGACATCATGGCGGTGTTCGGCTCCGGCCTGGACGGCAAGCACGGCGCGCACATCCAGGTCGGCGGCACCCTCTCGGCGAACCCGCTGTCCTGCGCCGCCGGCTATTTCGCGATCCGGGAGATGGCCCGCACCAACGCGCCGGTGATCGCCGGCCGGGCGGGTGACCGGCTGACCCGGGGCCTGCAGCGGCTGATCGACAAGTACGGCCTGCCCTACGTCGCCTACAACCAGGGCTCGATCGTGCACCTGCAGTCCAGCGGCGTGCTGATGCTGGACATGCGCAACCCGGTCAAGCTGTTCAAGGAGAACAAGGGCCGCAAGCAGCTGATGGAGCAGATGGGCGCGGCGTATGCGGCGCACGGCATCATCACGCTGGCCGGGTCGCGGATGTACACGTCGATGGCCGACACCGACGAGGTCATCGACGACGCCCTGAGCCGGTTCGACCAGGTCTTCGCGCTCGTCGAGGGGGTCTGACTTGGCCATTGCGCCGCAGATCCTGGCGATCGACCTCGGCACCTCGGGGATGAAGGCCGCCCTGGTCGCGGCCGACGGGACGGTGACCGGCTGGGCCGAGCGGGGAGTCCCGCTGGTCGTGCTGCCCGGCGGCGGGGCCGAGCAGGACCCGGTCGCCTGGTGGGACGCCCTCGCCGAGGTGGTCGCCGACCTGGGACGGGCGTTCCCCGATCATCTGCGCGCGGTGACCACCGTCTGCTCCTCGACGCAGGGCGAGGGCACCATCGCGGTGGACGCCGCGGGTGAGCCGCTCACCCGCTGCATCAGCTGGCTCGACATGCGCGGCGCCGGCCATCTGCGGCGGCAGTTCGGCGGATTCCCGGCACTCGACGGGATCTCGGCGCTGCGGATCGCCCGCTGGCTGCGGCTCACCGGCGGCATGCCCTCGCCGACCGGCAAGGACCCGGCCGCGCACATGCTGCTGATCCGTGACGACATGCCGGACGTCTACGCGAGGACCAAGACGTTCCTCAATGTCCTCGACTGGATCAACCTGAAGCTCACCGGCCGCACGGTGGCGACCGTCGACTCGATCCTCACCTCGTGGGTCACCGACAACCGGAAGGCCCCCGCCATCCGGTACGCCCCCAGCCTGGTCGCCGCCAGCGGGATCGACGCGGACAAGTTCCCGCCGATCGTGGCCTGCACCGAGGTGATCGGCACGCTCTCCCCCCAGGCCGCCGATCACCTCGGTCTCCCCCGGTCGGTGCGGGTCGTGGCGGGCGCCATCGACAACACGGCGGCCGCCGTCGGGGCGGGCACCATCCGGGACAACGAGCCCCACCTCTACCTGGGCACGTCCTCCTGGATCGCCGCGCACGTGCCGCGGAAGAAGACCGACGTCCGGACCGGGATAGCGTCGATCCCGTGCGCCATCCCGGACCGCTACCTGATGACCGCGCTCCAGGCGACCGCCGGCGCCAACCTGACCTGGCTGCGTGACAAGGTGGTGGAGTTCGACGACCCGATCGTCAGCGCCGGCCACGTGAGCCGCGACGAGGGCACCATCTTCGACGCCTTCGACAAGATCATCCCGATGGTCCCGGCGGGAGCGAACGGCGTTCTCTACACCCCGTGGCTGTACGGCGAGCGCGCCCCCGTCGACGACCCGAACCTGCGGGCCGCGTTCCTCAACATCTCCCTCGACACCACCCGCTCCGACCTGCTGCGGGCCGTCTTCGAGGGTGTCGCCCTGAACACCCGATGGCTGGCCAAGGCGGTCGACCGGTTCCTCGGCGCGCCGGTGGAGTCGATGGTCATCACCGGCGGCGCGGCCCGTTCCGGCTCGTGGTGCCAGATCTTCGCCGACGTGCTGGGACAGGAGATCCGGCGCGACGCCAACCCGGTCACCGTGAACGCCCGGGGCGCCGGCTGGATCGGGGCGGTGGGCGCCGGAATGATCGCGTTCGACGACATCCCGGCGCTGTCCCGCAACGATCACGTGTTCACGCCCGGCCCCGACCACACCCGGTACGACGAGATCTACGGCATCTACCAGGAGCTGCACAAACGCCTCGCTCCGGTGTATCGCCGGCTCAACCGCCAGCCCGGCTGAGCCCGGCGGCCCGGCCCGGCCGGGCCAGGTCGCCGATCTCTGGCAGCACCCGGCCAGACCCCGCAGCCGGCCTCTGCCAGCACCCGGCCAGACCCCGCAGCCGGCCTCTGCCAGCACCCGGCCAGACCCCGCAGCCGGCCTCTGCCGGCACCCGGCTGAGCCGGGCGGACGGCCCGCGGCGGCGTACCGCCACGGGCCGTCACGAGTCGGCGGATCAGGGGTAGGTGGCGGGCGGCGGGCCGCCGGCCGAGGGCGCCTCCGGCCCCGGCGGGTTCATCGCCGCGTCGAGGGCGTCGAGAATGTCCTCGACCTGCGGCCGCAGCACCCGCCACTCGCGGCCGGAGGCGAGCGCCTCGTTCTCCGCGTCGACGGCGGCCACCAGGTCGCGCAACAGGACCGCGAGTCCGGTGGCGCGAGCCTGCCGGGCGGCGTCCGACGGCTGGGTGGACAGCCGGCCCCAGCCGGCGATCAGCGCGGCCAGATCGCCACGCACCCGCGGCCAGATGTTGGCCCGCTGGACCGGATCGGTGCTGGCCAGCACCGGCGCGAGCCGCGCCTCGGTGACCATGCGGGTCTCGGCGGCCAGCGTGCCCGCCTCGGCGTCCCACGTGGAGGTTCGCCGGGACCGGCTGATCAGCAGCGCCGCGGCCAGGCCGGCGAACAGCAGGAACAGCAGGATCCAGCCCCAGATGCCGCCGGAGTCCTCCTCGGCGGCGATCGGCACCGCGTCGGCCGACGACGAGGTGGCCGCCGGTGTCGGCGTGGTGGTCTCGGGCGCCTTGGTGGTGGTCGCCGGTGGCACGACGGTGACGGTCACCTCGACCTTGGTGGTGCTCGGCGGATCCGGGACCCGCTCGGTCGTCTTCGTCGGCTCCGGTTTCTCGGTGGGTTCCGGTTTCTGGGTGGTCCTGGTCGGCTCGGGCTTCTCGGTGCGGGTCGGCTCGGTCTCCGCGTCGGGTGTGCGGCTCTCCCGGGTGCGGGTCGGCTCCGGCGAGTCGGCGGTCCGCTCGATCGACGGCTTCGTGGACGGTAGGGTCCGGTCCTCCCCCTCGCCGCTGCACGCCGCCGTCGCCAGCAGGCAGAGAAGCGCGGCCGCCACGGCGGCCGTCCGGTGTGCCCGTTGCATCATGTCGACTCCCATACTCGAACTTCACGGCGGACGGCCCGTGCCCGGGGCACCGGCCGTCCGGTTCAGGCGACGATGCGCAGATCGCGGCTGGTGTTGTTGAAGCGGCGGCCGCCGGTCTCGGTGACCGTGACGATGTCCTCGATCCGGACGCCGAACCGGCCGGGCAGGTAGATCCCCGGCTCGATCGAGAAGCACATTCCGGGGACCAGCGGACGGGACTCGCCCTCCACCAGGTACGGCGGCTCGTGGGTGGTCAGGCCGATGCCGTGGCCCGTCCGGTGGATGAAGTTCTCGCCGTACCCGGCGTCCTCGATCACCTTGCGGGCCACCCGGTCGATGTCCTCGCAGGTCACGCCGGGGCGAACGGCGTCGAACGCCTTCTGCTGGGCGATCCGTACCACCTCGTGGACCTCGCGTTCGAGGGAGGTCGGCTCCCCGACGTGCACGGTGCGGGTGGTGTCCGAGCCGTACCCGTCCTTGAGCCCGCCGAAGTCGAGGACCACCATGTCGCCCTCGAGGATCACCCGGTCGCCCATCTCGTGGTGCGGGTCGGCGCCGTTCGGGCCGGAGCCGACGACGGTGAAGTCGACCTGGCTGTGCCCGTGCTCGCGGAGCAGCCCGGCCAGCTCGGTGCCGACCGCGTGCTCGGTGCGCCCGGCGAACCGGGTCCGCACGATCTCCTCGTAGGCGGCGTCGGCGGCCGCTCCGGCCCGGGAGAGCCGGTCCAGCTCGTCGGAGTCCTTGACCGCGCGCAGCATCGGCAGCGTTCCGGTCATCGAGGTGAACCAGGACGCCGGCAGCTCCCGCTGCAGGGCCAGCAGGTGCATGGCCCAGGCCGAGTCGGAGATGGCGTACCGGCCGTCGGCGGCGAGCAGCCGGGCGGTGGTCGCGTACGGGTCGGCGCCGTCGCGCCAGTCGCTGATCCGCACCGCGGTCGCGCCCGGGGCGGCCTCCGCGTCCGGGCGTTCCAGGGTGGGGACGATCAGGCGCGGCTCGTGGTCACGGTCCAGCACCAGCATGGTGATCCGCTCGGTGATGGCGGTCGGCCGGTATCCGGTGAAGTAGGCGAGGTCCGGGCCGGGCGTGACGAGCAACCCGTTGAGCCCCGCCTCGACGGCCTGCGCGACCGCCCGTTCCATCCGCTGGGTGAAGTCCTTCGTGGTGAATGGTCGTGGCGTCATCACGGAGCGTCTCCTGAGAGGTGTGGCCGGTCGAGGCGGGACGGCGGTCGGACGGTCGTGCCCGGGCGCCACGGCGCCGGCGTGCCCGGCGGAGTGGCGCAGCCGAGCCCGCAGGCTGGCGGCGAGCCGGCGGGTGGTGGCCCGGGTGGGAAGGGTGTCGGCGTAGAGCGCCGAGCCGGCCCGGGCGGACGCCACCCCGGCGCCGAACCGCACCGCGCTCGGCCCGGCCGCGAGCGCCTCGGCCGCCGGCGGAGCGGCAGCCGCCCGCCGCGCGTGGGGGCCGGCCGCGGGAACGACCCCACCGGGCCGGCCGACGGGGGTGCCGGTGCCGGGCGCGGGCGGGCCGGAGACCGGTGACGTCGCGCTGGGCCGGATGACCAGTGTGACGGTGCCCGGCTGGGCCGGGGCGCCGTCCGGGGCCGGGCCGGAGCGGGGTGGTCGCGCGGTGGGCTGAACGGTCATGCGGCTGCGCCTCCGGAGTGAGCGACCGGCTGGGTCGGGATGGTGTGGCTGGTGGCGGCCGCCGCGGCGGCCCGGTGCACGGCGCCCGGCGGTTCGCCGTGATGGCGGCCCATCAGCAGGGCCAGGGCGACGCCGCCGAGGGACATCAGGGTCAGCAGCAGGGCCGCGCCGGAGAGGCCCGCGGCCAGGGCGTCGCCGGCCTGCTCGCCGGCCGTCCGGTGCTGTTCGCTGACCGAGGCGAAGACCGTGGAGGCGGCGGCCACCGCGAGGGAGCCACCGACGTACCGGGCCATGTTGGAGATGCCGGAGGCCTGGCCGACCTGGTCTGCCGGGACCACCGCGGTCGACGCCGACGAGGCCGGCCCGTTGGCGAAGCCGAGGCCGATCGCCAGCACCATCAGCGGGATCACGAAGGTCGCATAGCTCCAGCCGGCGGTGACCAGGATCAGGAATCCGGCGCCGGCGGCCGCCATGGCGAAGCCGAGCGCCACCGCCTGGCGGGAACCGATCTTCACGGCCAGCGGGGTGATCAGTGGGGTCACGGCGATCATCGCCGCGGCCGCGGGAAGCGTGGCCAGACCCGCCTCCAGGGCCGTCATCCCGAAGCCGGCCGGATCCTGGAAGTAGAGGCTGAGCAGGTACATCAAGGCGTTGATCACCCCGGCGACGAGCAGGATCGCGATGGTCGACCCGACCAGCACCCGGTTGCGCAGCAGCCGCAGGTCGACGAGCGGGGCGGCGGCCCGGCGCTCGGCGGCGACGAAGCCGGCGCCGCCGAGGACCGACACGACCAGGCAGCCGATGGTCGGCGCGGACACCCAGCCCCAGTCGGCGCCTTCGCTGAGGGCCAGCACCAGGGGCACCAGCGCGACCGCGACCAGCACGGTGCCGAGCACGTCGATCGAGCGGGACCGGGCGGTGTCCCGTGATTCGGCGACCGTTCTCATGGTGACCGGGATGCAGGCCGCCGCGATCGCCGCGTCGATCCAGAACAGCCCCTGCCAGCCGGTCGTGCCGACCAGCACTCCGCCGACCAGGGGCCCGATGGCCGCGCCGACCGCCGACGCGGCGCCCCACAGGGTGATGGCCCGTAGTTGCCCGGCGCCGGACGACGCCACCGACAGCAGGCTCATCCCGCACGCCAGGATGGTGGAGCCGGCCGCGCCCTGGATCATCCGGCCGCCGATCACACCGGCCGGGCCGGTGGACAGCGCGATGAGGGCGCAGGACGCCACGAACAGCAGCAGACCGCCGAGGAAGATCTTGCGCCGGCCGAAGACGTCGCCGAGCGCGCCGGCGGTGACGATCACCGCGGCGCCGACCAGCATGTAGCCGGTGACGGCCCACTGGAGCACCGACACCGGGGCGCCGACGTCCGCACTGATGGCCGGCAGCAGGATCGTGACGGCCGAGGTGTTCGCGTTCACCACCAGCGCGGACACGCACGCGGCGAACAGGACACCCCGCCCGGCGGTCCGGCCGGCATCGGCTGCCGGGGTTTCATGACCTGTCGCGGACATCGGCGGTCCCTTCGGTTCGGCGCCACTGCTGCCGTCAATCTCCCGTTCGACCCGCCTCGCGGGCATCGCTCGCGAGGGATGAATCTCATCCCGCAGCGGTGAGGCGACGACCGAACGGCCCGCCTACCTTGCAGCGAATGAGCGACTCGACGATCTCCGACCGCGAGCTGCAGCAGTTCCTGCTGTATCTGGGCAGCGCGCTCACCGCGGCCGGCGAGGCGGTCAACCAGATCGAGGAACACCTGCTGCGGGTCGCCAAGGCGTACGGCGCTCGCCACGCCCGGTTCAGCGTCCTGCCGACCTATGTGGTCATGTCGCTGTCGCCGGGCCGGCCCGCGACGCTGGAACCGACCCGCGCGCTGCGCGGCGGACTGCGCCTCGATCAGACCGCGGCCATCTACGGGGTGCTGCGCGAGGCCGAGCAGGGCCTGGCGACGCCGTCCGAAGGCAGCCGGCGGATCCGGGAGATCGTGCGGATGCGGCCCCGGTTCAGCCCGGCCGTCCAGATCATGGGGTACGCCGTACTGACCGTCGGCATCTGCCTGATCCTCCAGCCCACCTGGGTGGACCTGCTGTTGTCGGCGGCCTTCGGTGTGCTGGTCGGCGCTTTCAAACTGATCGGGGCCCGCTGGGCCAGCCTGCAGATGATCATGCCGGTGACGGCCGCGTTCGTGGTGGCGTCGCTGACCTTCGTGATCGCCGGGACCGGCTGGGCGGACGCGGACCTGCGCGCCATGGTGGCGCCGCTGGCCACGTTCCTGCCGGGCGCGATGCTGACCATGGCGGTGGTGGAGGTGTCCGCCGCCGAGATGGTGACCGGCGCGAGCCGCCTGGTGGCCGGGTGCCTGCAGCTGCTGCTGCTCGCGTTCGGGATCATCGGCGCGGCCCAGATGGTGGGGCTCCCGCGAGCCGAGGAGCTGGTCAGCGCACCGCAGAACGACATCGGCGCGTGGGCCCCGTGGCTGGGCGCGCTGGTCGTCGGGATCGGCAACTACCTGGTGCTGTCCGGCCCACCCCGTACGCTCGGCTGGCTCTGTCTGGTCCTCTATTCGGGCTGGATCGCCCAGTACCTCGGCAACCTGGCGGTCGGCGCCTACCTGAGCGGTTTCGTCGGCGCGGTGGCGCTGACCGTCGTGGCGTACCTGGTGGAGCGCACCCCGTCCGGGCCGCCGGCGCTGGTGTCGTTCCTGCCCGGCTTCTGGCTGCTGGTGCCGGGGGCGCTGAGCCTGATCGGGGTGACCGAGTACCTGAGCCGCGACTCGGTGCGCGGCACCGAGGACCTGATCGGCGCGCTCGGCTCGATGCTGGCGGTCGCACTCGGCGTGCTCTGCGGCCATCCGATCTATCGCGCGCTCGCGCGGGCGCTGGGCGCCTGGAATCTGCGGGAGGAACGGTCCTGACGGCGGCGCGGAGGCTGATCGAAAACCGCGGAACCGTTCTCCAGGGGTGAGGCGACAGCCATCCATCCGGGCCGATGATCCGCGAAAACCCCGTGATGGGAGGCAGCGTTGAGTGCGATGGATGTGCCCGCCAAAGGACCGGTGGGCGACAAGGCCGCGAAACCCAAGGCGGCACGCACCATTCAATACATTTCCTGGGTTGCGCTGGCGCTGATGACGACGAGTTCGGTGGCCAGTCTGCGGCCCGCACCGACGATGGCCGTCTACGGGCTGGCCAGCATCTTCCTGTACGTCGTCCCGGCCCTGGTCTTCCTGCTGCCGACCGCGCTGGTCTCCGCGGAGCTGGCCTCCGGCTGGGAGGGTGGCGTCTACAAGTGGGTCAGCGAGGGTTTGAACAAGCCGATGGGCTTCCTCGCGGTCTGGTGCCAGTTCGCCATGACGATCTTCTACTATCCGAGCCTGCTCGGGTTCGTGGCGAGCACGCTGGCGTACGTCATCAATCCGGACCTGGCGTCCAGCGGCGTCTGGACGGCGCTGGTCATCATGGTCTGCTACTGGACCGGCGTGTGGGTCTCCTCGCGCGGCACCAGCGGCGTGGCCGGCCTCGCCAGCGGCGGTCTGATCATCGGCACCCTGATCCCGGGCGCGCTGCTGGTCATCCTCGGTATCGCGTTCCTCGGCCAGGGCAACGAGTCGGCCGCCCCGATGACGGCCGACAACCTGCTGCCGGCCTGGGCCGGTCTGTCCAGCCTGGTGCTGATCGTGAACAACTTCCTGTCGTACTCGGGCATGGAGATGAACGCGGTGCACGTCGGCTCGCTGAAGCAGCCGGGCCGGGAGTTCCCGAAGGCGATGTTCCTGGCCATGGGCCTGGTTCTGCTGATCTTCATCCTGCCCGCGCTGGCGATCAGCTGGATCGTGCCGGCTGAGCAGCTGTCGCTGACCGCCGGTGTGATGCAGGCGTTCGACGCGGTGTTCGCCGCGTTCGACTCGCAGTGGCTGACCCCGATCCTCGGCGTCATGCTGGTCGCCGCCTCGCTCGGCGGCATGCTCACCTGGCTGGCCGGCCCCTCCAAGGGCCTGCTGCTGATCTCCCGCCAGGAGGGCTACCTGCCGCCGTTCCTGCAGAAGCTGAACAAGCACGGCGTGCAGCAGAACATCCTGGTCACCCAGGGTCTGGTCACCACGGTCATCGCGCTGGCGTACGCGTTCATCCCGGACGTCTCCAGCGCGTACTGGATCTTCTCGGTGATCACCACGCAGGTCTACCTGATCATGTACCTGCTGATGTTCGTGGCCGCCGTCCGGCTGCGCCGCAGCCACCCGGACCACCCGCGCGGCTACCGCGCCCCGATGCTCACCGGCCTCTGCGGCGTCGGTTTCGCCGCCTCGCTGGCCGCCCTGCTGATCGGCTTCGTGCCGCCGTCGCAGTTCGGGTCCGGCAGCGTCGGCGTCTACCTGGCGGTCGTCGCCGGCGGCGCGCTCGGCCTGGGCCTGCTCGTCCCGTTCCTGTTCTACAAGTTCCGCAAGCCGTCCTGGAAGGAAACTCCCGCATGATCAAGGAACACAAGGCGCTGACCGTCTCCGTCGTGGTGCTCGTCGCCCTCGCCGGATTCGGGCTGATCAACCGTTACCGGAGGAGGGGGTTCCTCGGATGATGCAGGACAGTAAGGTGCTCGCCTGGATCTCGGGCGGGGTGCTCGTGCTGATGGCCGGAATCGGACTGGTCACCTACAGCGGCGCGAAGCAGAGCGTCGAGGCGCAGGAGAAGGCGGACCAGCTGGTCGCCGAGCTCACCGCGGCCGGGCTGCGGGTGCCGCAGACCGACCAGATCGTCCAGGTGCTCGGCGACGACGGCGGCGCGGTCTGCCTGGACCCGGGCAACGCGCTGCGGCGCGGGATCCTCTACGGCCAGCTCACCAACGGGGCGGCCGGACCGGGTCAGCGGCCGGTGATCGCGGACGACAACGTGGTCCAGGGCCAGCTGCTGATCATGAAGGTGTACTGCCCCGACGAGCTGGAAGAGTTCCAGGAGGTCGTCGACGACCTCAAGTTCGACGAGGTGGCGACATGAGTTCGAACCTGAGGGAGCGGATCGAGAGCCTGATGGGGAGGGCCCGCACCGATCTCGGTGAGCTGGTCGCCATCCCGTCGGTCGCCGACCCCCGCCAGTATCCGCCCGAGGAGTGCCTGCGCGCGGCGAACTGGGTGGTCGACCGCTTCGCCGAGGTCGGTTTCACCGACCTCGGGCTCCACGAGACCAGCGACGGCAGCCAGGCGGTCTTCGGGGTACGCCGGAGCGCCGACCCGAACGCCCCGACGGTCCTGCTGTACGCGCACTACGACGTACAGCCCCCGTTGGACGAGACGGCCTGGCACACCCCGCCGTTCGCGCTGACCGAGTCCGGCGGCCGCTGGTACGGCCGGGGCGCCGCCGACTGCAAGGGCAACATCGTCATGCACCTGACCGCGCTGCGGGCGCTCGGCGACCGGCTCGGGGTCAACCTGAAGCTGATCGTGGAGGGTTCCGAGGAGCAGAGCACCGGCGGGCTGGAGGATTTCGTCGAGCGCAACCCGGAGCTGCTGCGCGCGGACGCCATCCTGGTCTGCGACACCGGTAACGCGGCGGTCGGTGTGCCGGCCGCCACGGTGACGCTGCGCGGGCTGGCGAACGTGGTGGTGAGTGTGGAGGCGCTGGCCGGGGAGGTGCACTCCGGCATGTTCGGCGGCCCCGCCCCGGACGCGCTGGCGGCGCTGATCCAGATCCTGTCCACGCTGCGCGACGCCAACGGCAACACCACGATCGCCGGGCTGGAGAACGGCCAGACGTGGTCCGGGGCGCCGTACCCGGAGGACCGGTTCCGCACCGACGCGGGGCTGGTCGAGGGCGCGGCGCTGCTGGGCGACGGCACGGTCTCGGACATGGTCTGGGCCCGGCCGGCGGTGACCGTGCTCGGCATGGACTGCCCGCCGGTGGTGGGTTCGGCGGCGGCCATCCAGCCGCACGCCCGGGCCCGGCTCAATCTGCGGGTGCCGCCCGGCATGGACGCCGTCAAGGCGCAGGACGCGCTGGTCGCGCACCTGCAGGCGGCCGCGCCGTGGGGGGTGCGGGTGACGGTCGAGCGGGAGGCCCTCGGGCAGCCGTTCGAGGCCCGTTCCGGTGGTCCGGCCTACCGGGCGCTGGCGTCGGCGATGCGGGAGGCGTACGGGCGGGAGATGGCGTATCTGGGGCAGGGCGGGTCGATCCCGCTGTGCAACGTGTTCGCCGAGACCGGCCGGTACGCCCTGGAGATCGCCGCCGCGGGCGGCCACCACCTCGCCCTCTTCGGCCCGCCCGGATCCGGCAAGACGATGCTCGCCGAAC
>NZ_JBFAMR010000046.1:0-64610 GCF_040656595.1 Actinoplanes sp. NPDC049802 | reverse complement strand
GTCAAGGCGGAGGTCTGTTGCCGGTGTCGGTCTCGCTGGAGCCGATCAGCCCGCCGCGGCCGGAGTTGCGCAGGATGCTGTAGGACAGCGTCACGTATTCGACGTCGTTCTTCATGTCGAAGAGACCGTCGAAGCCTTCGGACTCGCCACCGGACGCCTCGAGGGTGGCGTGGTCGACCCAGACGTTGCGGACGGTGCTCTCCATGCCGATGGCGTCGCCGCCGTTGGACAGCGGGGAGCCGGACTTCTTGACGTTCTTGACCGTCACGTTCTGGATGATGATGTTGCTGGAGTCGCGGATGTGGATGCCGAGCTGGTCGAACGTGGCGCCGGCCCCGACACCCACGATCGTGACGTTGCTGATCTCCTTGAGCTCGATCCGGTCGGCGGCGGTGTTGCAGCTGTCGCCGGACACCTTGGTGGTGTTGCCGTGGTTGATCGTGCCCTCGACCTGGATGATGATCGGCGTGTCACTGCTGGCCCGGGTGCACAGCGCGGTGTGGATCTGGGTGCCGGTGGTGGCTTTGACGGTGGCCCCGCCGGCGCCGCCGGTGGTGCCGCCGTTCTGACCGGCGAACCCGTCGGCCACGCTCGCCGCCGCCGACGCCTCGTGCTGCGGCAGGCCCAGGGCGATCGCGCCGGCCGCGCCGGCCACGCCCAGAACCGCGGAGAGCCGCAGAGCGACTGATCGTCTCATCTCGCTTCACCTGTTCTCGCGCATCGGGGTGCGCGCATGGGGGATGGGCGGCGGGTGGAACGCTGGGGATGACCGCCGCGGAGCGCCTCTAGATGCGGGAAAGCGCTTTCCTAGGCGAGAGGATAGAGCGATCGGAGTGAATGTGGCAAGCGTCCCGGTGCGGGAACGCGGCTACGCCCCAGCCGCAGGGGGATCGGCTGGGGCGTAGCGGTTCCGGGATCAGTACCCGAAGTTCTGCGTGTAGTACGGGGCTCCGTTGGCGGCGTACACGACACCCACACCGACGGTCTTGGACTTGCAGTTGAGGATGTTGGCGCGGTGGCCGGGACTGTTCATCCAGCCGTCCACGACGGCGGAGGCCGTGCGGTAACCCCAGGCGATGTTCTCGCTGGACGGCTTGGCGTAGCCGGCGGCCTTGACGCGCTTGACGAAGTTCGAGCCGCCGGAGCCGGTGTGCGAGAACTGGCGGGTGCGGGCCATCCAGGCGCTGTGACCGCGGGCGGCGGTGGTCAGCTGGGCGTTGACCTTGGTGGCGGCGCAGCCGTGCCGGGTGCGCTGAACGTTGGTCAGCCGGTTGATCTCGGTTTGCAGGGCCTGCTCGGTCGGCTTCGCCGGGGCGGCCTCGGCCGGGGACGCGATCATGACGGCGCCGGCAGCGGCCGGGGTGATGAGGGCGGCCAGGGCGAAGCGGCGGAGAAGCTGGCGCAAGAGGTGATCCTTCCATCGGCTTTCCCGCTGTTCGCGGGCTCACCGTTGACTTCGGCCCACCTCCGGCCGCGGTGATTGCCGTGCCGGTGCGCGTCAGTCGCCGTCCGGTTGCCGCCCTTCGAACCCGTTTCCGGTACGCGGAGAGCCACCGACCGTGACCTGCTCCCCGCAGCCGTGCGGGACCGGGATGCGCCTTCTCCTGAACAGAGCCGGGCCGAAACCGATCAGGGCGGCCAGCAATGCCAGCCCGGCCGCGATAGACGGTGTGAGATAGCCGTTGCGGGCACCCGCCGTCTCCACCGCCCAGCCGCCGATCGACGCGCCCGCCGAGACGCCGATCAGCAGGCCCGTCATGGTCAGGGTCATGCCCTCGTTGATCCGCGCCGGCGGCACCAGCTCCTGCACCAGCGTCATGCTCGTGATCAACGTGGGCGCGGTCGCGAACCCGGCGACGAACAGCACTCCGGCCAGCGCCCACAGATTCGCCGCGAGCAGCACCGGCTGGATCAGCACGGCCATCGCCGCCACACAGATCAGGAAACGGACCGCCGCCGCGCCGCGGACCCGGAGCGTCCCGAACGCCAGCCCGGACACCGCCGATCCGCCGGCGAACAGGCCGAGGATCACGCCGGCGGCAGCCGGGTGCCCGAGCGACTCCGCGTACGCCACGGTGACCACCTCGACGCTGCCGAACAGCGCACCGGTGAACAGGAACGTCACCGCGATCTCCAGAACGCCCCGCTCCCGCAGCGGCGACCGGCCGCGCTCCCGCACCGCGTGCACCTTCGGCTCGGTGCGCCGTTGCGCGGCCAGCGCCAGCGAACCGGTCACGAACAGCACGACCGTCACGGTCAGGCCGGCCTGCGGCGCCACCGTCGTGCACAACAGGGCGGCGATCACCGGGCCGGTCATGAAACACAGCTCGTCGACGGTCTGCTCCAGCGCGTTCGCGGTGTGCAGCAGGTCGGGCCGGTCCCGGTACAGGGCCGCCCATCTGGCCCGGACCATCGCGCCGACGTTCGGGTTCGCGGCCGCCACGATGTTGGCGGCGAACAGTGTCCACACCGGAGCACCGGCGCCCGCGCACAGCACCAGCGCTGCGGCGCCGGCCGCCGAGAACAGGGCGGTCGGCACCACCACCCGGGACTGCCCGTACCGGTCCACCCAGCGGGCGATCCACGGCGCCAGCAGGGCGGTCACCACCAGGCCGGCGGCCGAGACCGAGCCGGCCAGGGCGTACGAGTCGCGCAGCGACGCCACCATGATCACGATGCTGACCCCGAACATCGAGATCGCCATCCGGGCCGGCAGGGCGGCGAACGTGAACGCGATCGCGCCCGGCGCCGCGAACAGATGGCGGTATTGCGAGAACAAGGGTGGCTCCTTCGGTCGGCACAGGCCCGCCGATGCTCGTCGTTGCCCGCCGGGGTGTCATCCGAATTACCACCTAGGATGAGTCAAACCGATTTGATGGAATGGGAGACCTGATGTCGGGCACCCTGGCACGGCGGCTGGACACCAAGGACGCGGTCGTCATCGGCCTCGGCTCGATGATCGGCGCCGGAGTGTTCGCGGCCTTCGGACCCGCCGCCCGCGCCGCCGGAAACGGCCTGCTCATCGGCCTGCTCATCGCGGCCTTCATCGCCTACTGCAACGCCACCGCCTCCGCGCAGCTCGCGGCCGTCCACCCCACCTCCGGCGGCACCTACGTGTACGGGCGGGAAAGACTCGGACCCTGGTGGGGTTTCACCGCCGGATGGGGCTTCGTCGTCGGCAAGACCGCCTCGTGCGCGGCCATGGCGCTGACCGTCGCCACCTACGCCCTGCCCGGGCCGTGGTGGGCGCAGCGGGCGCTCGCCATCGCCTGCGTGATCGGGCTGGCCGCCCTCAACTACCGCGGCGTCACGCGTACCGTCCTGATGACCCGCGTCCTGGTCGGCACCAGCCTCACCGCGCTCGCCGTGGTCGCCGCCGGCATCGCCCTCGGCGGCGAGGCCACCGGCGCCCACCTGGGCGGATGGGCCGGGGTCGGCGCCTACGGCGTCCTCCAGTCGGCCGGCCTGCTCTTCTTCGCCTTCGCGGGCTTCGCCCGCATCGCGACCATGGGCGAGGAGGTACGCGACCCGGCGCGTACCATTCCCCGCGCCATCCCGCTCGCGCTGTTCCTGGCCGTGGCCGTCTACGTGATCGTCGGCGTCGCCGCGCTGCTCGCCGCCGGCCCGGAACGTCTGGCCGCGTCGACCGCCCCACTCACCACGGCCGTCGAGGCGGCGGGCGCCGGATTCCTGTCACCGGTCGTCCGGATCGGCGCGGCCCTGGCGTCCCTCGGCGCGCTGCTCGCCCTGATCGCGGGCATCGGGCGTACCGGGCTGGCCATGGCCCGCGAACGTGACCTGCCCACCTGGCTGGCCGCCGTCCACCCCCGCTTCCAGGTCCCGCACCACGCCGAGATCGCTCTCGCCGTCGTGGTCTGCGCCCTGGTCGCGACCGTCGACCTGCGCGGCGTCATCGGCTTCTCGTCGTTCGGCGTCCTCGTCTACTACGCCATCGCCAACGCGTCCGCCTTCACCCAGCCCGCCGGGCAGCGCCGGTGGCCCCGCTGGCTGAACGCGGTCGGGGTCGCCGGCTGTCTCACCCTGGTCGCCACCCTGCCCTGGCAGTCCGTCGTGGCCGGAGTCCTGATGTTCACCGTCGGCCTGGCCGGCCGCGCCGTCGTCCTCGCCGCCCGGGCCCGCTGACCCCTCGCGTGGCCACACGCGCCGCCGTATTCCCTACGCCATCGCCGACCCCCATCGGCCTTCAACCAGCCGACCGCCGCCGGCCGGTCCTGCCTGCTCAGCGATCGGACTTGTCGGGCCGACCGCCCCTACCGGCGACGACCGCGTCACAGCGGAGGTGGATGGGATGGGACTCGGATGACGATGGGCCGGATGACTCGGATGCCGGATGACGCCGTGTTGCCCGGCCGGCGAGCGGAGGGCCGACGTCCAGGGCGATGTGTGCTTTGAGAACGTGACACCCGTGGTGGGTGTGATGACACCCGTTGCGGGTGTCATGTTTTCCAGGACACATATAGCCGTGATCCGTGTCCCGTCTCCTCGGATGGGGGTGGGTTCGTCGCTGGGTGAGCCGCGAACCTGTGATCGTCGCGGCGGTTCCGCGTTTCGGATGGTCGATGCCATGCGGTGGCGTTCAGGGGCAGCGTCAGGGGCTACCGGCGGTCGCCGGGGAGTCATCGCGGCCGGCCGGGCCCTTCGCGCCGGTTCGCCGATCGAGGTCACCCCGATTCACGCCTCGGCGATAGAGCCGATGTGATGGGCTGACACTTTCCGAGCCGCAGGAACGGACGAGCGGTGCGGGGGACATCGATCGGTTGACTCCCTGCGGCTCCCCCGATCGGGTCTGCCGTCGCTTGTGGATCCGGCGATAGGGTGTGGCTCCCATCACCGGAGCGTAGAGGAGCCGTCTTCCGTGACCGAACCGACTGATGTGCCCGACTCGGTGTCCGTGCAGGTCGTCGATGTCTCCAGCGGGCGGCAGATCTCCTGGGGCGGCAACGCGGTCGAGCGACTGAGCGATCGGCTCGGAGACGTGCGGGCCGCGATCATTGCCGGGGCCGGCGCCATCAACATCGACTTCGACACGCTGCCGGCGCAGCATGGCTGGGAGGTCGGAGAGGTGTCAGCGACCTTCGGCGTGACGCTGGCGGCCGAGGCCGGTGTGGTCCTGTCCAAGGCCGCCATGGAGGCGACCTTCGAGGTCACGGTCACTCTTCAGCGAAAATGATCGACGGCGGGTCACAAAGGGAAATCACGACCTGGGCAGCGGGTTCTGTCTGGCGGACCGGATCGTCGCCACCGCCGCCCACGTGGTGAAGGACCACCCCGCCGCCGACCTTACTTTCGTCACGTCCGCCGGCGCGCACGTCGAGGTCGAACGGGTACAGGTCGACAAGCGGATCGACACGGCGCTGCTGTGGGTACGGCGGTCTCTAGCGGTCAAGGCGCAGTTCGGGCACGCGGCCGACCGGACGGCGTGGACGGTGACGGCCCGGCCGGAGGCCGGCGCGGCCCGGCTGACGGGCACCGTCTCCGCGGTCGATCATCTGATGACCAACCCCGACGGCCACGACATGCGCGTCCTGCAGCTCCACGTCGAGGAAGGCCTCGGGGAGTTCCACGGCTACTCCGGCAGTGCCGTGTGGGCTCGCGGCAACATCGTCGGCATCCTGGTTGAGCAGGTGCGGCAGCGGATGCGGGTGATGGGGAAGCCGCCTGCCGCCAACGTGCTGTACGCCATCCCGATCGGCCGGGTCGTCTCCCGCTTCCGGCTCGGTGTCCCGGTCCGCCCCGCTGAGGAGGCCTCGCCCGCCCTGCACCTGCTGGACACCGCGCAGTTCGACATGGACCCGCTCAAGGACGCGATGCTCAGCGCGCTGCACGGCCGCGACGACGGTGTGTTGGCGTTTGGGCTGCCCAGCGTGGATCTCGACGTGCTGATGAACCTGTGCGCCTGGCTGCCCGGCTACATTGGAGAGACCGCCCAGAAGAGCATGCTCACGGTGCTGCCCGAGGTCATGTCGATCGAAACCATGGAACGGTATGTGACGCGGTATGCCAGGGAGCTGGAGACCAGCAACGTGGTCTGCCCGATCTCGGTGCACAACGTCGACACCGCGTTCGTCGACGAGCTGTGGAAACGGATCAGGGCGGCCTGCGGCAACCCGCGCCACCGACTCGTGGTCTTTCTCGCCGGCCGGCCCGCGACCGGCTTTCCAGACCACGTCGAGGAACTGCCGGCCCCGGCCGTGCGGGAGCAGGACATCGCGGACTGGGCCAGCGACGTGGTGGCGCTGCGCCGGTGGCCGTCATCGCTGGCCGGGCCATGGACTGCGGAAATCGTGAAACGGTCCTCCGACGAAGGCCGTGGCCTGGACATGCGGCTCACCTACGAGACCCTCAACGACTACATCGAGCGGGTTCGCCTGCAACCGGACGCGCTGCTCAGCCATCTCGAGGAGCTGGAGCTTCGGTGCTGACCCGACACACCGCAGACCTGTCCGTCCGGTTCACCGGAGTCTCTGGGCTGCCCGCCGAGCGGATGATCGAGGACGCCTGGGCCGACCCGATCGCCCCAGCCGACCCGGAGCTGGTGGCGGTGCCGAAGGAGCCTTACGTCGCGGGCTCCGACTTGGAGAACGCCGTCAACCTGGCGATCGCGCTGGGCCGCCCGCTACTACTGCAGGGCGACCCGGGCGCGGGCAAGACCCGGCTGGCACACGCCGTCGCCTACGGCCTCGGGCTGCCCCTGGAACAGGCCTACATCAAGTCGACGAGCCGTGGGCAGGACCTGCTCTACACCTTCGACGCGGTTCGCCGACTCTATGATGTGCAACTCGACGGCGCCCGCGACGACTCCCGCTACGTCAGGCTCGGTCCGCTTGGCCGGGCCATCGCCCGCGCCGGGCACGGCCGCCGGTCGGTGGTGCTGATCGACGAGATCGACAAGGCCGACATCGACTTCCCGAACGACCTGCTGCGCGAGCTGGACCAGCTCAGCTTCGAGGTGGCTGAGCTACCTGGGACGCGGTACACGGTGCCGGCCGGGCAGAACGCGCTGCGGCCGATCATCATCGTCACCAACAACGAGGAGAAGGCGCTGCCCAGCGCATTCCTGCGACGCTGCGTCTTCCACTACGTCCGGTTTCCGGACAATGCCGCCGACCTGGATGCGATTCTGGACCTGCACGGCATCGCCAAGGGCGAGCTCAGCGACAACGCCGTGAACGTGCTGCTCGGGCTGCGAAAACTGGACCTCGCCAAGAAGCCGGGGCTCAGCGAACTGCTCGACTGGATCGGCTACCTGCAGGCCACCGGCACCCCGGCGGCCGACGTCGGCCGCCTGCCGGCGTCCGGCGCCCTCCTCAAACAACACTCCGACCAGTTGCGGGCCGCCGATTGGCTGGCAGGCAGGTGACATTCACACCTCCCTTTCTGTACGACCTGATCGACCAGTTACGGCGGCGGGGACTACAGATCGGGGTGGACGACTGCCTGGACCTGCAGCGGGCACTGTCCGCCGGATTCGGGCTGGCGTCCGGGGCGGACTTCCGGCGGCTGTGCCGGACCCTGTGGGCCAAGTCGGCGGCCGAAGCGGAGATCGTCGAGGCGGCACTGGCCCGGGTGGAGGCGCCCGAGTGGTCGAGACCGGCGGCCGGCACGGTGCGGTCCGGCAGCGGCGACGAGACTCCGGACGGCGAGGACAGCGACGGGAGCGCCTCGGCCGTACCGGAGAAGGAAGGCCTTGACCCGGACCCGGTGGGGCCCGCACTGCTCGGGATGCCGGGGCTCGTGCATCTGCCGCCGCGGACCGGGCGGCACGACACCAGCCTGGTGCTGACCCCGCAGTATCCACTGACCAGCCGCGAGATCGTGCAGGTGTGGCGGACCCTGCGCCGCCCGCTCCGGCAGGGCCCGCCGGCCGAACTCGACGTCGACGCGACCCTGACCCGGCGCGCCAGCCGTGGGGTGGTGACACCGCCTGTGCTGGTTCCGGCGCGCCGCAACACCGCACGGCTGCTGCTCCTCCTCGACCGGAACGGGTCGATGACCCCGTTCCACGATTATGTCGACCACGTCCGAGACGCCATGCAGCGGGCCGGGCGCCTCGACGTGGTGACCGTCGGGTATTTCCACAACACCGTCGGCCGCAGCGGCAGCCGGCCCGTGCTGGCCCGGCTGCCCGACCCTTTCAGCCCAGCGCTCGACCCGGTGCTCGACGACATCGGGACACTGGCCGACGGCCGCGTCTACCGGGACCCGCAGCTGACCGAGCCGATCGGCTTGGCGACCGTGCTGGCCGGGACCACCCGGGCCACCAGCGCGGTGATCATCAGTGATGCCGGGGCGGCTCGCGGCGGACTCGACACACCCCGTCTGCTCGACACGATAGCGCTGATCAAGACAGTGCGGGCCATGGCCGGCGGGCTGGTGTGGCTCAACCCGGTCAGCCCGTCCCGCTGGACCCGCAGCAACGCCGGGCAACTCGCCCGGCATGTGCCGATGTTCCCGCTCAGCCGGACCGGGATGTACAGGGCCGTCGACGTGCTCCGCGGCCGGCCGGCACCACTGGAACGCCCGCTGTGAGCACCGACCCGCTGCGCCGGCTGCCGCGTGGGGCCGCTGACCTGGCCCGGCACGCGGCTGTGCCGGTCGCGATCGACGCGCGGTTCCTCAACCTCCTGCGGGTCAACTTCTTCCTCGACCCGCCGGCGCCGCTGCCATACGAAACCGAAGCCGACCTGCTGCTGTCGCCGGTGTTCCGGGAGATCGGCGACGGACTGTACGAGATCGATCCAGCCCTGCGGGGCTCCCTGCTCGGTGAGCTGTCGGCCCGGTTCGGCCGGGAACGGCTCGGGCGGGTGGCAGCGCTGCTGGAGCAGTACACCGACCGGTCGGTGGCCTGGCGCGCGCTGCCCGAACTGGAGAACGCGCAACGTCTCACCGCGCTCAACCTGCTCGACCCGGCCCGCGCCGACGCGTGGCTGCAGCAGCGCAAAGCCGAGTCAGCGCGGGGTGCAGCGGTGCTCGGGCACAGCTGGTTCGTGGCGATGGAGAGCCGACTGCGGCAGCAGCAGAGCGCGCTGCAACCGGCCGACACCCCGGACAGCCCCGGGGTCACCGTCGCGATCCTGACCACCTCGACAGCGGAGGCGGTGATGATCACCCGAGTGCTGGTCGAACCGGCCCGGCTGCCGGTGTCGGGAGCCCTCCTCTGCCAGGTGGGAGTGGTGCCGAGCGGAAGCCACCCGGACGGGCGGCACCGGGTGGTGCTCGCCAACATCCGCGGCCGGGAGGTCTCCGGACCCGCAGTGGTCGACGAGCTGATCCGCGAGTTCCCCGAGCTGCGGCTGGTGATCGTCACCGGCACGCTGCGGACCAGCCGCAAGTCCCCCGGCTACGAGGTCGTCGTGGGGAGACGGGTGCTCGTGGCCAGCGGCACGGCACCGGAGGTCACGGGGATCGACGAGGCGCTGCTGACGGCGGCCTCCTCGAAGGACCTGTTCAACAGCATCATCCGGCCACTGACTGTAGGCAACGAGCCGATCAGCCTGCGGGTGGCCACATTCGCGGGTCCGGGGGTCACTCCAGCCGGATCGGACGCCGACGGTCTCGTCTTCGACACGACCGGTCCACGGATTGCGGCGGCGGCAGCGGCACGCGGGCTCAGCTGGTTCATCGTGAAAGGGACGCCGGTCAAGACGACCGCCACCGAGGTCGTCGCCGACTACCTTCGGCTACTGCTGACCTCGACGGGATCGGTGGGTCGACAACTCGTTGCACCGAGCACGGAAGCGACGGCTGAGCCGGGATCGACCGACACCCTCTTCTTCCGGGTCTCAGTGGACGGTACACAACGACACCTTTGTAAGATCGAGTGCTCGGTCCGGGAGGGGCCGGCCCTTCGGCATGTGCCCGAGCTGTCCACCACCGTGAGCCGCCGGGACGTGCCGACGTTCATCGCCCGCAACACCGACCAGTACGCCGTCGCATTCGGTTCCGCCGAACCGCTGCGGGTCGAGGTGTTCCTGCCGGCCGAACTGCTGAACCTGCCTATCCCGTCGGCCGCGCCGAACGGAGTGCCACTGGGCGCCGCACACGTCGTGGTGGTGCACAGTCTTGACCGGATGCGAGCCGCCGGGGAGACACAACACCACTGGCATGCCCGCTGGGCCGCCATCGAGTCCAGCCCCAGGCCGCGGGCCATCACCTGGCCGAACCTGGAGGGGCGGATCCATGCGGACCTGACCGTCGATCGTGTCGTGCTGACCGCGCCACCGAGTACGGAGGCGGGGGCGCGCGAATTCCAGGCTTCACTGCGAGCAGGCGTGCCGGCAATCTTCTGGAACCGTGACCCAACGGGCGACCCGGCAGCCGACGAGATCATCACGCAGTTGTCCGGGGAGCCGCTGGGCACCCTGCCGGAGCGTCTGCAACTGCTGCGTGCCGCGAACGCCGCGGACCCCACCAGATATGCGTCGATCCGCAACGTGGCCCTGGTGTGGGACGACCCCGCCATTGTTCTGCCGGCTATCGACGGCTCCGGCCGATAGCCGGTGCAGGGTATTCGGTGAGCCAGGGCTCGAAACCGTCGAGAGGCGCGCCGGTCAAGGAATGCCGTCTGCATGCGCAAACGCTGCTGCGGACGGGTCTTCACCGGTCTTGGATCACCGTCGCGCGCCATGGAGTCCTTGATCCAGGCCCGATCTCCGCTATCGAACACCCGTGTGGTGCGGTCCGGCGGCCCGGGACCAGACCGGATATGCGCTGGTAGCGAGCCCTTCTTAAGGGGCCGGCAGAGTCGGCGGTCAGCGCACACGCAACGACCTCCGAGGTCACCCACCCGCGTCATGACGACAGCCCGGCCACCCGGACGGAGCACCATGAGCGTCCACCGACCCGGACAGCGCGGGCAACGGACGGGAGCGGGCCGGTCGGTCGGCGAGGCCAGCCCTGACAGCCAGCCGGAGTGGATCATCGGTCGGTGCTGCTGTCGGCGGCTGGGCGCCCGCTTTCGAGCGCGCCGAGTGGGTGCGGTTGGGCCACGTACAGCTCGAACGGCGCGGGCATGGCTTCGCCGGAATCGGCGAGTGAGGTACGGAGGCCGGTCGCCGGGCTCGACTGGGCGATGGTGGAGTGGTTCGGGCGGCCGCGGTTCGGGGCGTCGCCCGATGCGGGGCTGGGCTAGGCTCCCGGGTATGGCTGGGTGGCGGTTGCGGGGCCGGAGCGCCGACGCCGTCCTGGTCGCCGCCGTCGCGCTGATCGGTGTGACGGGGCTGCTGGTGCAGTCGCGCGGCATCGGCACCGTTGCCGAGTGGGCCGCGCTCGCCGCCGTACTGATCTCGGCCTTTGGGTTGATCTTTCGCCGGCGTTCTCCGGTCGCGGTGGGCGTGGTGGCGCTCGGGGCGGTCGCGGCCTACGGGTTCCTGCTGCAGCAGCCGGGGCCGATCATGCTGGTGTTCGTCGTGGCGCTCTACACCGTCGTCGACGAGGGCCATCTGGCGATGGCGATCGGGCTGGGGGCAGCCTCGGTCCTGGCCTTCGCGGCCGCCGACAGCTACACAAGGGACGGCATCTCCGGCAACGGGGCCACGTTCCTGCACGCCGGCTGGCTGGTCGCGGTCATCGTCGGGGTGACACGCAACCGGCGCGCCTATCTCTCCGCGGTGGCGGCGCACGACCGAGCGGCGGGGGAGCGGGCCGAGGAACAGGCACGGCGCCGGGCCGCCGACGAGCGGCTGCGGATCGCCCGCGAACTGCACGACATCCTCGGCCACCACCTGTCGCTGATCAACGTGCAGGCCGGGGCAGCGCTGCACCGGCCCGATCCGCAGCGGTCGGAGCAGGCGCTCACCACGATCAAGGAGACCAGCCGGGAGACGTTGCGCGAGCTGCGCGCCACCCTGAGCGCGCTACGGCAGGACGGTGCGGCGCCGTTGGCCCCGCCGCCCGGCCTGAACAGTCTGGACGTGCTGGTCGCCGCGGCCGCCGGCTCCGGGTTGCGGATCGACCTCGACGTCACCGAGACCCGGCCGCTGCCGCCGGACGTGGATCTGGCCGCCTACCGGATCGTCCAGGAGGCGATCACCAACGTGACCCGGCATGCGGCCGCTGCCCAGGCCATCGTCCGGATCCGGCCGGACGGCGACGACGTGCTGGTGGAGGTCGACGACGACGGCAGCGGGGTGCCGGGCGCTTCGGGCGACGGGATTTCCGGGGTGCCGGGCGCTTCGGGTAACGGGATTTCCGGGGTGCCGGGCGCTTCGGGTAACGGGATTTCCGGGGTGCCGGGTGGTTCGGGCAACGGCATCCTCGGGATGGAGGAGCGGGCGCGGGCGCTCGGCGGGAGGCTGGCCACCGGCCCACGGCCCGGTGGCGGATTCCGGGTGAGCGCCCGGATTCCGCTGAGCCCGGACCGGGTGCCGTCGTGATCAGGATTCTGCTGGCTGACGACCAGACGCTGGTACGCGCCGGGTTCCGGTCGATCCTGGCGGGCGAGGATGGCCTCGACGTCGTCGGTGAGGCCGGTGACGGGCAGGCCGCCGTCCACCTGGCCCGGGAGCTGCGGCCGGACGTGGTGCTGATGGACATCCGGATGCCGCGGCTGGACGGGCTGGCCGCCACCCGCGAGATCACCGGCGGCACCGAGGCGCGGGTCATCATGCTGACCACATTCGATCTGGACGAGTATGTCTACGGCGCGCTGCGCAACGGGGCGAGCGGTTTCCTGGTGAAGGACACCGAACCGGACGAGCTGATCCATGCCGTCCGGGTGGTCGCCCGTGGGGATGCCCTGATCGCGCCGGCGATCACCCGCAGGCTGATCGCCGAGTTCACCGCCCGTGCCGCCCATCCGGACCCGGGTCCACGGCTGAGCGCGCTGACCGACCGGGAGCGGGAGGTGCTGGCGCTCGTCGCGGCCGGGCTGTCGAACGACGAGATCGCCGCCCACCTGGTGCTGAGCCCGGCCACCGCGAAGACCCACGTCAGCCGGATCATGACGAAGGCGCGGGTACGGGACCGGGCTCAGCTGGTGATCCTCGCGTACGAATCGGGCCTGATCGTGCCGGGCTGGATGGCCGTCACGGATCGCACGAGTCGCAGTGGACGCCCGCGGGCGGTCCCTCAGTGACCACGTGCGCGGGTCATGGCCAGTCCGCCCAGTACGAGGCTGATCGTCCCGAGCAGAACGGCGAGGTAGGCGCCGCCGCGGCCGTTGCCGGTGCCGATGCCGCTGTCCGACGTGGCCACCACGATCGCGCCGCCGATCAGCGCGAACACGGCGGCCGCCAGTGAGAGGATCGCGGGCCGCCGGCTCGTGCGGGCCAGGGCCCGGCCCCCGGCGATGACTCCGGCCAGCCCGGCGGCGGCGGCCAGGCCGGCCCCGATCCGGCCGCCGCTCATGGCGTACACGTCGGCGGCCAGTACTTCTTGAATCCCCATGACGGTCCTCCCCGATAGCGGTTACCAGGGCAGCGTAGGTTTCCGAACCGTCACGGAGCGTCATGCCGGGGTTGGGATCCGGCGTACCACCGGGGTGGTAGGCCGGCCGTGCGGCGTACCACTGGGGTCGTCCCGCCCGGTGATCAGTTCCTGATCACGCGGACGCGAGTTCCATCAGGGAATTCACACGTGTACACCGTGGTCATTGGCAATGAACACTACTGCGCGAGACGTTGGTATTTCCGTGCGGGATCGCTCCATTGTTTCGTGCGGCGAATAGCGTGATCCTTCCGGAGCGAAATTCCAGGAATTGCCGATCATCGTTCCCGGATTGCATCGGCCGTTCGGTCGACCGCCACTCGTCCACTCGATGTACGCAGTCCGGCCAGGTATACGGGGTTCACAAGATTCTCCGGCATGCTAGTTGATCTTGATGGGTCTTGGATGCTTAATCGATCGCTAGCTCAATGTGACCGAATCGCGCCGAATTCCTCTACGGAATGTGAGTGTTGACCAAAGGAATTCCGGCTTAATGTCCTAATTGGTGCAATCGGGCCAGTCGTGTTTCCCAGTCCTGCGGTACAGGCGTGCAATTTTGTGAAACCCTGTAGGGCCGTTCGGTGGGAAAGAATGCGCCGCAACGACGTACGGATGGTTGAAGATGTGTGTGCGACCTGATTCGCCGGCAGCCCATCAGCAAGTCGTTTCGGTCCTTCTCCCCGGAGCGGGGGTGTGGTGCTTTTCAAGCGCCCGGACCAGCAAGAACAGGGGCGGAGGAGATTCCTCCGCCCCTGCGTCCCGAACTCGGGACGAGAACTCGGAGTACGTAGGAGTCGACGTGGTCCTCGCAGACCCCCCACAAGATCCACCCGCTCCACCCGGCGGCGGCAACCGGCACGCCTGGCCCGCCGTCGTGATCGCGGTACTGGTGCTCGCAGGCGTCCTCGCCATGCTACTCACCGGTCATCCCCTCGAGGAGGCGCTGATGCTCGGCGGTGGGGTGACCCTGCTCGGCGTGACGCTGGCCCGCCGGGTGCTGGCCGGCGCCGGCCCAATGCCGACCGTGGTGCTGGCCGCCGCGGTGGCGGTGTTCGCCGGCGTCCTGGTCATCCGGGGGTACCTGGTGGCTGACGTGGCCGTCGCCTGTGGACTGACCGGACTGGTCGCGGGCGAGATCGTCGGCCGTTACCTGTGACCGGCACCCCCAGCTGAGAAGGGAGAGCGGGTCCGGTCGCCCCGGGGCGACCGGACCCGCAGAGGGCGTTTTCACCATGGTCACCGAGGATGATCAAGACTGTGGAGCGCTACAGGTGCTGCTGCGCCGGCTGCGGCTGGCCCATCAGGCGGCGCAGCGGCCGACCTACCGCATGATCGGCAACCACGCCGGACTGTCGGCGTCCACCATCTGCCGGCTCTTCAACGCGGTGAGGCCTCCGGCCTGGGACAACCTCGCCCGGGTACTGAAAGCGCTCGGCATACCCCCGGCCGAGATCGAAGCGGACTGGCGCGAACTCTGGCTCGGCGCCGAACACGACGCCAGCCCGATCCCGGTCTCCCTGGTGGAGGGACTCGCCGCGCCGGGCCGGGAGCACTGCCATGAGTGCGGGACGTGGATCGCCGATCCGGCCGTCCATGACCGGCTGCACCAGCGCCTCGACCGGCTGGAGCACCTGGTGCGCGCGCTCACGGCCGTGCCGCTGTGACGGGGCTCGTTCATCCTGCCGCCATCGGTGGCGTACCCACGGGTAAGTCGTTTTCCCGAAGTGCCCGGTTTGTCAGCGGGTCTTCCGTCACTCGATCCCGCTGCTGCTCGGCCGGTCGTCGCCCCCTCGGGGCCTTGCTGCTCAGGCGCCGTAGAGGTGGCGGCGCACCAGGTCGTCCTTCTCCAGGATGGTGTCGACGATCTTCCAGAATTCGGCGATCCGCGGATGCGCGAGCCCGTCGACGCGGCTGAGCTTCTGCCCGAACATCGGATCGTCGGGCGCTGCCGAACCCCCGTCCACCAGGGTGGCGGCGGGCGCCGGGGAGCCCTGGACCGGGCCGACGCGGCAGCCGAACGTGATGTGGTCGTCGGTCCGGCCCTCACCCCAGGTGCCGAGGATCGCGTCGATCCACGCCTCGTGGATCCCGTCGTGGTGGTAGCAGCTGGCGAAGTAGACGGCCACCGCGTCGTTGTCGTCGTGGACGAAAGCCCACGTCCGGTCGGCGGTGCTTTCACAGCACTGGCAGACGAACTGCCCGCCTTTGCGGCTCTCCTCGTCGATCACAAGATTCACGGGCGCAACCCTACGCGGGTGGCTGGATCACCGACAGTTCCAGGGGCGCGGCGCCGGACACCCTTTGGGCAGGTCAGTGACGAGCACACCGGGCGGGCGCCGCATCGTTCGGCTACGTGCCCGGTACGCCGGATCCGGCGCGCCGCGTAGATCGTCCGGCCGCCGGGGCGTGGCCGACCGGGGAATGCCGACGCCGGCTTCCGCGGCACACCGTCACAGTGACGCTCACCAGCGCACCCCGAGAAGCGGCCGGACCACGTCGTCGACCAGGTGCGCCACCCATCGATCGTCCAGCGGCAGACCGGTGAGCAGCAGCCGGTGCCACAGCATCGCCTTGCACACCTCGACGACGGCGCCGACGTCGGGCGGTCCGGGCAGGTCGCCGCGGGCGACCGCGCGGTCGAAGACGGTCTCCGCCTCGGCCGTGCCGGTCGCCAGGACGTGCTCGTGCAGCAGCCGGCCCAGCGACGGATCGGCCCGGATCGCCGACAGCAGGGCCAGCACGTACGGGTGCTTGCGCTCATACAGCCGGGAGAAGGCGGTGAGGGCCACGATCAGGTCGCCGCGCAGCGAGCCGGTGTCCGGTAGCGGCGGGTGCTCCGCCATCATCCCGTGCAGGGCGGCCGTGACCATGGCGGGTTTGCCGGCCCACCGGCGGTAGATGGTTGCCTTGCTGGCCCGGGCGCGGCGCGCCACCTCGTCGATGGACATCCGGTCGTAGCCGACCTCGGTCAGCAACTCCCGGATGGCGTCGAGGATGGCCTGCTCACGCACCGGGTCCAGACGGTGCTGGGCGGCGGGGGACTGGGGCAAACCGCCCTCCAAGACGGATCACTGCTGGACGAACGTACCGTACCGTACGCCGGTGAGCTCCTCGGAGATCGTCCACAGGCGCCGGGCGGCGTCGTCGTCGCGGCCCTGCGGCGCGATCTCGGCCTTGGCCGGCTTTCCGCGGCGTTCGCCGAAACCGTCCGGGCCGTAGAGGTCGCCGGATCGCACGTCCGGGGCGGTCGCGGCGTGCAGCGACGGTAGGGCGCCCGCCTCGGCGGACTGCGCCGACAGCCGGGCCACGGCGATCAGCAGTTCCCGCAGCGGCCGCCCGGTGCGGGCCAGATCGGTGTGCGCCACACCGGGATGGGCGAGCACGCTCGTCAACGGGGTGCGGCGGCCCAGCTCCCGCGCGAACAGGACGTTGGCCAGCTTGGACTGGCAGTAGGCGCCGATCTTGGAGTAGCGGCGCTCGCCCATCAGGTCGTCGAAGTCCATGCGGCCGCGCCGGTGCAGGCCGCTGGTCACCGTCACGACGCGGGCGTCCCCGGCGGCGAGCAGAGCGGGCAGGAGCAGGCCGGTGAGCGCGAAGTGGCCCAGGTGGTTGACGCCGAGCTGACGCTCGAAACCGTCGGTGGTCACTGCCCGCGGCAACGCCATCACCCCGGCGTTGTTGATCAGAAGAGCCAGTCGATCGTACGCGTCGCGAAAGCGCTCGCTGAACCGCCGGACCGAGGTCAGGTCGCCCAGATCGAGCTCCCACCAGGCCGTTTCCGGGCTCTGCCCGGTCTGCTCCGCGCGGATGCGCGCGGCAGCCGCCTCGCCGCGGGCACGGTCGCGCGAGGCGATGATCACGCCCGTCCCGCGTCGTGCCAGCTCCAGCGCCGTGTGGAAGCCGATGCCCCCGGCCGCCCCGGTGATCACTGCGATGTCTGCCATGCCGTCTCTCCCCACTGGATTGGTGTACGAAACGGTATCGTACACCGAGCGGCTATGCGACGTGCGCCTCCGCGCCCCGGCGAACCGTCCGGTACCGGAGGAGGCCGGCGTAGCAGGCCCACACCGGCATCGGGAACACCGCGACGCGCTCCATGCCGCCGACGCCCAGGCCGAGACCATGCTGTGCGAGGAACAGGACGCTGCCGGCCGTACCCAGCAGTCCGAGAGCCAGCGTGACCGGCCGCAGCCCGGACGGCAGCGTGCCGTCGCGGGCGCACCCCGCGATCACCAGGCCCGCGTTCCCGCACCCGAAGACCAGCAGGGCGCCGAGCAGGTGCATGTTCTCGTTGCTGTCCGCCGGGAACAGCCCGGCCAGACCCAGCCCGGCCGAACCGGACAGCAGCAGCCACCGGCTCCAGCGGGCGCCCCTACCCGGTCCCCACATCCGCCAGGTCAGCACCAGCCCGGCGATGAGCAGCGCCGACGTCACCACGAAAGCCACGTTCATGGCGCTGTGCCAGGGCGAGCACACGTACCGGGGCCGGGTGGTGTCCCAGACGCCGCAGGTCACGTTGCCGAGGTCGCTGATGTTGTGGGCCGCCCAGCTGAAAGCCGGATCGTCCCAGCCCCATCCGACGACGACGTTGGCGGCGAGGAACAGCGGGGCGGCGGCCGCCAGGCAGAGGGCGCCGATCGTGGGCGCGGTGGAGAATCGCATGGGTTCACTACATCAACGGGACCCGGTGCCGGGCACTACGGCAGAACCCCATGCTCGGGTATGCCCAGCCCTACCCCCCCCGGCCGACCACGGCGAACCGTGCCCCCTACCGGGGCCGTTCCGGCCCGCCGTCCGTCGGTGTGTTCGCCGGCGCCCGGCCGGGAGAGCCCGGGCGCCGGCCGGCCGGGCTCAGGCGACCAGCTGCCACCAGCCGTCGACCGGCGGGGGAGCGTCCACGTCCACCCGCTCGCCCGGCCGCGGGACGGCCAGGTTCACGTCGTTGTCCTTGGCGGCCCGCCACGTGCGGTCGGCCGGCTCGGACCAGTCGTGCAGCGCCAGGTCGAACGTCGCCCAGTGCACCGGGATCAGCAACCCACCTCGGACGTCCTGGTGGGCGCGCACCCCGTCCTCGGGCAGCATGTGGATGTCGGGCCAGGTCTCGTCGTAGGCGCCCACCTGCACCAGGGTGACGTCGAACGGACCGTGCTCGGCGCCGATCTCGGCGAAACCCGGGAAATAGCCGGTGTCACCCGAGTAGAACACCCGCCGCGACGGCCCCTTGATCACCCAGCCGGCCCACAGCGTGTCGTCGCGGTGCAGGCCACGCCCGGAGAAGTGCCGGGCCGGGGTGGCGACCAGCTCGAGATCACCGGCTCGGGTGGACTCGTTCCAGTCCAGCTCGACGATCCGGCTGTCCGGAACACCCCAGTGGCGCAGGTGCGCGCCGACCCCGAGCGGCGTCACGAACAGCGGGTCGTGGGACGCGGACAGCTCCTGAACGGTCGTCATGTCCAGGTGGTCGTAGTGGTCGTGGGAGATCACCACGACGTCCACCGACGGCAGCGTGTGCAGCGCGACCGGCGGCTCGTGCAGGCGCTGCGGCCCGGCGTGCCGTGACGGCGAGCACCGCCGGCTCCACACCGGGTCGATCAGCACCCGGTGCCCCTCGATCTCCACCAGCACCGACGAGTGGCCGTACCAGGTGACGTGCAGTCCGGTGGCGTCGTGCGGCCCGGCCGCCCGCATCGGCACCGGCAGATGCGGGCGGCGGGAGTCCTGCCCGCTCGCCGTCGCGAGCGCCACCCGCGGCATGGCCGCCGCCGAAATCCCAGCGGTCGGCACGGCGTTGCGGAATCGCCCCCGCGCGAACTGCGGCGACGCCTCGATCCGCGCCCGCTCGTCACCCCGGGCCCGCGCGCCCAGCTGAGCGATCATCTCGCCGAGGGGCCACGCGTTCTTGTCACTCATGTATTCGGCGGTCCGTTCTATGAGGGTGCACTGCGACGACGGAATGCCCCATCGGACCGCGGCTCACCCTCTTGAGCGTTCCGGCTTCCCGAGATGAACCACGGCCGGAAGGACCGGTGACCTCAGCGGCCGACGGCGTGGGTCGCGCGGTCTCACTGCCGGGGCGGAGCGCTGGTCACCATCGCGGCGTCGTCCGGCGAGGCGGGGTTCCCGGTGGGCCGGGAGGTGCGGACGGCACCGGCGCTCGCGGTGATCACCAGGGCTACGGCGAGGAGTTCAACGGGGGACAGACGCTGGTCGAGGACTGTCCAGCCGGCCAGTACGGCCAGTGCCGGGCCCAGGCTCATCAGAACCGCGAACGTCGACGTCGGCAGGCGGCGCAGGGCGCGCAGCTCCAGCGTGTACGGCAGGACCGACGACATCAGCGCCACCACGGTGCCCAAGCCGAGGGTTACCGGCTCCAGCAGGTGGGGCCGCGCCCCGAGCGGCAGGCTGAGCAGCGCCGCCGCGCCCATCGCCAGGGCCAGCCCGTCGGCTTTCGGGAAACGCTGCCCGGCGCGGGCGCTGAAGACGATGTATCCGGCCCACATCACACCCGCGCCCAGCGCGAACGCCGCTCCGGCCGGGTCGAGCCGGTCGAAGCCCTGATAGCCGAGCAGGACCACACCGGTGAGCGCCAGGCCGGCCCACAGCCAGCTCGCCTTCCGCCGGGCCGCGATCACCGACAGGGTCAGCGGGCCGAGCACCTCCAGGGTCACGGCCGGGCCCAGCGGGATCCGGTCGATCGCCTGGTAGAAGAGCGTGTTCATGCCGGCCAGCGCGATCCCGAACCCGGCGACCACCTGCCAGTCGCCCCGGCTGTGCCCGCGCAACCGGGGACGGCACACGGCCAGCAGCAGCACGGCGGCGATCAGCAGGCGCAACGTGACCACCCCGGCCGCCCCGGCCCTGGGGAACAGCAATGCCGCGACCGCCGACCCGAACTGCACCGACATCGCCCCGCCCAGCACGAGGCCGACTCCCGTTTTCACAAGCTGACGCTAGATGCTCGCCCGGCGGCGCGGAGATGCGGGTGGAGCTGTGGTTTGCTTCCCCGGTCATGACCGCCGGCCTGCGGCACCTCCGGATTGGCTGGCGGCCATGCTCAGCTTGCCCGGGCGGCCCCACGGGTCGTCCCGCAAGATCTGAGCAACGGAAGGCGTATGTGGATCGTGTCGTCGAACTGCTGACGGCCCCCCTGAGGAGGGCTCATGGGCCTCCCTGCCGAGCTTCGCCGACGGCGGCCATCCCGGACCCGTCCGGTGGCACGGTCGATGCTGCCGGCGACTTCGGCCGGCTGCTGAGCCGGCCGTGCCCGGACCTTCCACTGCTCGGCGGCATCGATCCGCATGATGAGCCGATCTTCGGCCCGGGCGAAACGGGCCGGCTCATCACTGAGATCGACATCCTGCTCCGTGAGGCCGAACCGGGCCGGGAGCCGCGCGGCCTGATGCGGCTCCGGACGATGGCGCTGGTCTGCACCTGGGGACGAGATCAGCTGGTGTTCATCGGGGACTGACCTGACGGACCGGCTGTCCGGCACGGCACAGACCCACGCCGTTCGCCGTCGGTCGCACCATGTCGGGGCCAGACTGTGCAAGGCGGACGGCAGCGCCGAAGCCGGCCGCCCTCAAGCACACTGAAGTGGCCATCGTGGACGGCCGCCCCCTACCGGCAGACGCGCCGGAGCCGGTGCGGGAGGCGGTGGCCCGGATACTCGGAGGCCGCACCATCGAGGAACGGCCGGCCTCGGGTGGTTTCACGCCGTCCGTCGCCTCGCGGGTGACGGCCGAGTCGGACGGCGACTGTTCGTCAAGGCCGCCCCCGGCGCGGAAGGGCCCACCGTGGCACTGGCCGGCGTGGCCGGTGACCTTGGGCCCCGCCTGATCGCCGCCGAGACGGTGGGGGACTGGTGGGTCGAGCCGGACCTGGCTGCCTGCGGGCACGATCCGGAGCTGTTCCTGAAGAGTCCGTACTGGCAGGACGCCCGGCCGACCACATCGACGTGGCGCCGGCCGGGCTGGCGAGCCGGGAGTGGCGCGACTGCCACCTGCCCGGCCCCGCGCGGCTGCGCCATATGCAGCAGGAACAGGCCCGTCAACTGCTGGCCTGGCTGGACGCCCGGTGGCGGGTCAACCACGGCTGAGCCCTTGGGCGACGGCCCGCAGCTCGGCTGCGGTCAGCTCGGCGTTGCCGCCAACGTCGATCACCGTGCCGTCCGCCGCGGTGATCAGCACTTGGTGTTTCGGGCCGTCCGTGGTCTGGCCGCGCATGAGCCGGGCTGTCCCGGCCGGGACGGTGAACTCGTCGACCTTCTCCAACCCGATGGTGGACCAGTCGGACAGCCATCGGGTGATCGTCGCCCGGTCGGCCCGCGGTGTGGTTCGGAACGGCGCCAGGACGGTGATGAACAGCTGGTTTCCCCCGTTCGCCTTGACGAAGACGCGCATCGTCACCACCGCGCTCGCGTCACCCGGACCGGGGTCGGCACCGTCGGTGTCGAGGCCCTTCTCCGTCACCACGTGCACCGAGCTGTTGACTCGCGGATCGAGGCGCAGGCCGGGTGGGGCGTAGCCGATGTGCAGACCGGCCACATCCCCGATGGCCGGGGCGTGGACGGCCGGGCCGCGGTCGGGCTCCGGCCGGGCGGCGACCGAGATCCCGGACAGCCCGAGGACCACGCAACCGGCCACGGCGACTGCCCGGAAGCGGCGGCGACGGCGGACCCCGCGCCTCACCCGATCGGTGAAATCCGCCGGCACCGGAAGATCGAAATCGGACTTGGACAGCAACTCGCTCACCTCTTCTTCGTCACCCGGCCGCGCAACGTCGACAAACCGCGGGACAGATGCGACCGCACCGTGCCCGTCGTGCACCCCAGAATCGCGGCGATCTCCTCGTCGGGCAGATCGGCCAGGTAGCGCAGCGCGACCGCGGCCCGCTGCTGTGGTGGCAGGCCGGCCAGGATCTGCCGGATCACCGCGGACGACTCCACCGAGGCGAGCGCCGTGTCCTCCCGTGCCGTCTCGGGAACCGTGGCGACCGGGATCGCACGGCGTCGCCGTCGCTCGTTGAGGAACAGGTTGATCATCGTGCGTTGCGCGTACCCCACCGGGTTTCCGTCCTTGCGCACCCGGGACCAGGACGTGCCCACGCGGATGAGGGTCTCCTGGGCGAGGTCCTCGGCGGCAGCCGGGTCGAGCGTCAGCACGTTGCCGAGCCGCAGCAGCCCCGCCGTGCTCTCCCGCAGGAAGGTCTCGAACCCCGCATCCCTCATGTCTCTAATACACTTCCGGACGCCGGATCTGTTGCACCCGGCTGCGGAAGGGAGCAGAAATGCCTATCACCACGGTCACGGTCGCCCTCTCGTCCGAGGAGCGGGCCGCGTAACACGCTGACCGGCCGGCTCCTCGCCATCTTCTTTCCTGGCTTGAGGAGCTTCCTTTGCGTGCCCTTCTCTCCGCGCGAATCGGCGCGGACTTCAACCGTCTCTGGATCGCCTCCGCGATCTCCAACATCGGCGACGGCGTCACCATGGCCGCCGGCCCGCTGCTGGTCGCCTCGATCAGCGACAACCCGTCGCTGATCGCCGGCGCCGTCTTCGCCCAGCAACTGCCGTGGCTGGGAATCGCCCTGATCAGCGGTGCGTGGGTGGACCGTCTCGACCGCCGTACCACGGCCGTGGTGGTCAATCTGCTGCGTGCCGTGGCCCTGGCGTTGCTGACGGTGACCATCGCCACCGGGACGGTCACCATTCCCGTGATCTACCTGGTGATGTTCCTGCTCGGTGTCGGCGAGACCCTGGCCGACACGGCGGTGGGCGCCATGCTGCCGGTGATCGTCGCGTCCGAGCATCTGTCCAGCGCGAACGCCCGGCTCGGCGCGACGTTCAGCGTCAACCAGTTCGTCGCGAAACCGCTGGGCGCCTGGCTGTTCGTGATCTCCGCGGCCGTGCCGTTCGGCCTGGACGCGCTGACCTTCGCGGCCGCGGCCGCGCTGATCGCCGGAATCCGCCCGGTCCCGCCGTCCGAGATGCATGAGCGCACCTCGCTACGGCGGGAGATCGGGGCCGGTGTCCGCTGGCTGTGGCATCACCGTCTGCTGCGGGCCCTGGCGGTCAGCATGGGTATCGGCAACATCGCATTCTGTGCGGCGTTCGCGGTCTTCGTCCTCTACTGCCGGGAGCGGCTCGGTCTCGGGGAGGTCGGATACGGCGTCCTGCTCACCGCCTTCGCGGTGGGCGGCCTGTTCGGCGCGGGCGTGGCGGCCCGGCTGAGCGGCCGTTTCGGCAACAGCGCGGTGCTGCGGGCCGGGCTGATCATCGAGGTGGCCGTGCACCTCACCCTGGCCGTGACCACGTCACCGTGGGTGGCGGCGACCGTCCTGGTCGTCTTCAGCATCCACGCGATGGTGTGGGGCGTGATCACGTCGACGATCGGGCAGCGGGCCGTTCCCGATCAGCTTCGCGGCCGCGTGTCCAGCGCCTACTTCGTCATCCAGACCGGTGGGGCGGCCGTCGGCTCGCTGGTCGGCGGCCTCCTCGCGGGTGTCTGGTCGATCACCACACCGTTCTGGATCGCCGCCGCCGCGATGGCGTTGATCACCGTGGGTGCCTGGCGTCCGCTCAGCGAAGCCTGACTCGGCACGGCACCCGACCGGCGCCCGGAAGCTCCCCGCGACCGGGCGCCGGGGCCGAGCCCGGCGGCGCGGGCCGCCGGGCTCAGCCCGGACAGCCGGCTCACGACTCGATGGAACGCTGCCCGTCGTCGCCGCGCAGCCGTCGCAGCCGGCCGCCGATCCCGTTGGCGAACATGCCGGTGACCGCGCCGGCCTTGCCGAGGGCCTCACCGCCGATGCTGAGGGCGGCGTCGAGGCCCTTGGCTCCGGTGGTCATCGCGGCGTCGAGGCCTTTCGCCCCGGTGTCGAGGGCGCTGTCGCGTACCTCGACCGCCGCGTCCACCCATCGCCGGGCCTGCGACGACCGGCCACCGGTCTCGATGCCGAGGCTCCGGCGGAAGTCGTGGATGCCGGCCGCGGTGTGGTTGCTCGCCTGGACGACGCTCGGGGAGCTGAGCGGGTTGAAGAGCACCTCCGCGTTGGCCCGGCCGATGGCGGTGTTCATCCGTTCCATCAGGCGTTCGGTGCTGCGGGCGATGAGCCGCAGCCGGTTCTGGCGGGCGGCCCGCAGCCCGAGGCGATGGCCGTCCAGCTCCTCCGGCGAGGCGTCCAGCACCCGGTCCAGCTCCAGCACGGCGATCGCGTCCTGGAGCTGGAAGCTGCGGGCCAGGACGGCGAGCCACTCCCGGACCTTGATCTTCGCCTCCTGGGTGGTCGCGGCGAGGTCGGTGATCGCGGTGTCGCGTTCCAGCTTCTCCGCGTACGCGTCGAGTTGCCGCAGCGCGTACGCCTGGGTCTCGGCGATCGTCGCCGGTGCGGTCTGCACCTTCGACCACATGATGTCGTCGACCCGGCCCCGCGTCTCCCGGAGGTCCATGGTCTCCTCGATCATGAGGTCCATCCCGATCATCCGGGAGAGCGCGGCGTCCTTCTGGGCGCGCAGCACGTCGTCGACCTTCTGGTCGATCTTGGCGAGATAGTCGGTGATCTCGTCCATCTTCTGCTTCGTCGCGACCTGCGCCATGATCCCTCCGACGCCGGCCAGAACCGCCGGGTTGGTCAGGAACGATCCGTGTCCCTGCGTGGCGAACTCGACGAATCCCTTGATCTGCCCGCTGTCGCCCTTGAGCACGCCGGTGAGAAGCCCTGTCTTGGAGCTCTGCCGCAGCCCGTACTTCGCGACGAGTTTCGCCGACTCCTCCGAGAGCTGCACCCAACGGCCGGACTCGGCGGAGATCTCCGAACCCGCCTTCGCGAGCGCGGACCCGAGACTGGCGAACGTCTTGAGCCGTGCCAGTCCGAGATCCTTCGTGACCGGCAGCCGTTCCGAATACAGGAAGCGTTCGACATCCGTCGACGTCCCGATGACCGCCAGACCGTCACCGTCGCTGATCAGCTGAATGTCGTAGCCCATCGCCCGCTCCCCCCAGTGGCATTCTCGCGGCCGAGGCTAGCGGCGGGCACGCTCCATGATCATCCTCCGGCCCGGCATTTCCGAACGACTTCCAGAGGATCCACCCCATTCCCGGTACGCGTGACCACCGTCATGTTCAACCAGGACAGTCCCGCCGTGCCGGCGCGATCTCGCTGCCCGCTCCCGCCCGTGCCGCGCCCGCCGGGCGCAGATCGGTGGTCATTCCGAACGGCCCGAGCCCACGTCACCTGCGAACGGGCACGCCCCACCGATCTCAGCCCGGCGGGCGCGGCACGGGCTGCGGGGGCAGTGAGATCGCGCCGCACGGACGGGACGGTCCGAACTGGGCGAGACGGAGGTCCGCGTACCGGATATGGGCTTTATAGATCTTTATAGTGTGGATTGTTGATTGTCAGGGAGGTCGAGCGGTTCGCGCGAGGGCCCGGGTGGTCGGGGACGGATCGGACGTCAGATCCAGAAGAGGTTTTCTTCCGATCGGAGTGCGGCCGCGACGTCCGGCGTGGCCCGGGGCAGGACCTCGCCGGTGATCTCACTCTCGGTGAAGTAGGTGTCCATGAGGAGCGCCAGGGACCGCACCGTTCCGGGCCGGGAGGCCAGCTCCTGGTATCGGACGATGAGGAGGACACACTCCCTCACCGTCCCGGCATCGAAATCTCTGAACATCTCCTTCAGGCCGTCCCACCGTTCGATGTCGATCGTCGCGAGCGCGGCGGCGATCTCCGGGGACGACCAGTGGCCGGCGGCGATCCCGGCGATGCGGGGTGGGAGAGAGCTCAGGCGCCTTCCCCGCTTGCGATCGAGCTCAGTCGGCTCCAGAAATCGCCTGGTCCGGCTCTGTTGCCGCGCTGCCTGCTGTCGCACGGCATCGGCTTCGGTGTGCCGGCCGGATGCGTCGAGCAGATCGGCGCTGACCGCGTTCGCCGCCCGGAGCAGCCGATTCCGGGTGACGGCGTCGAGGGAGCTCGCCCGCGTCAGCCGGACCGCGTCCCCCAGTGCCCGCAGCGTATCGTCGGCCTGCTGACCCAACTCGTGGCACAGGCGGGCGAAATCGATCAGGCCACGGATCAGGCCGAGCTCGTGTCGTGCGGCGTTGATGCGCACGAGCCGCCGATGGATCGCATTGGCCGTCCGCTGTTTCTCGATGGCCTCCGGCAACCGTCGCAGCGCCGCCAGAATCTGCGACTCGACCGTCAGCGCCAGAGCCAGATCGTGGTCGTAGGAGATGTTCAGCCCGGCATGCCGCTGCAGGATGCGAACGGCGTTCTCCGCCGCGTGTTCGGCCTCCGGCAGCCGATCGAGGGACTTCAGGGTCTTCGCCCGGCCGAGCAACGCGGCCGCGAAATCAAGCTCCAGGCCTGGTTCGGCGTTGGTGGCGAGAGCCCTCAACAGCTTTACCGCTTCGTCCAGGGCGTCCAGGGAGGCCCGCGTGCGGCTGTCCTGGCGCAGTTGCTCCGCCTGCTGGACCAAGGCCCGGACCAGGGTGATCCGGTGCTCCGGGTGGGCGGCCACCAGACGCCGCAGGTGCGCGATGGCCCGGTGCCGGATCGACAGCGACGACGGACCCTCACCGGTGTGCCACAACGCCAGACTCAGCTCCGACAGGCACGTCGCGATTTCCGCCGCCGACAGCGTGGCGCCCAGGCCGTCCTTGCTCCACAACCCGACCGCTTCGCTCAGCGACGTGGCCGCCTCCGGCCAGTTCCCCACCCGGATGTGTGCCCGCCCGACCGTACGCAGTGCGAACTCCAGCCGGCCGGCGTGGACGGCCCGGTCCCCGGCCACCAGCCTCCGGGTCGCCTCCACCGCCTCGGTCAGCCGCGCCAGGCCCTCGGTCACCCGGCCGGCGTCGAACAGCCGGGAGCCCAGCCTCTGCAGGATCCGGACGGCTTGGACCGCGTCGATGACGTTGCGGGCCAGATCCTCGACGATCCGTTCGGTGACGGCCGCGATCCCGGTGCACAGGTCGTCGGGTGGATCACCCGGCAGCAGAGTCTCGATGGAGGCGAGAACGTCCAACGGGATCTCCCGGGCGGCCGCCACAGCCAGCAACGCCGGTGCTCCTCCGTCGACGGCGAGTTGAGGCCGTTGCCGCAGCAGCGGTACCAGCAGGCGATCCACCAGATGTGGCCACCGGGGAGCCGCCTCGATCAGCAAGGGCAGGGCGGTCCCGACACCTCGAGGACCGGCATTCATCAGGCCGAGCAACGCGGTGCCCGTCCACGGGTCGGCCCGGAAACGGGGGATGCCGTGCCCGGGAGTCTGCAAGGCCACGAAATCCTCGGCCAGCAGGTCCGGGTAGAGCGGCTCCAAACGGGTGTCCGGGTCCAGCGGCGGATAGCACATGGCGTGATCGTCGAGGACCCGGCCGGCCGCCGCCGGACTGTCGGCGACGGCGGCCGACTGGACCGCCTCCGCGGCGGCCGGATAGTCGAGCGCCCTGGTCAGCGCCGCCACGAACACCGCCCGGCCGAGCACCTGGGGCACCGACTCGATACGTTTGTTGTCGGACATCGCCTGCCAGTGGCTGCGTTCCCGGGAGAGCAGATAGGCCGACAGGTCGCGCAGTCCGGTCGGCGGGGCCTCACCGTCACGGACCGCCAGGACGTGGGCGAGCGCGGCCATGTGGATCGTCAGAACCGAGCCCTCGACATGCGGCGGGACGGTCACCGGCTCGGTGACCCCGAGAGCCCGCGCGAAACAGGACCTCGCCACCGTGAAAGCCTCCGCCGAGCCGGCCCGTGTGCCGCCCACCGGCTCCAGCTCCACACTGTCGGCGTCGATGCCGAGCGATTGCGACAGCCGGTAGGTGAGGGCATACCACCAGTTGTCGAGGGGCCTGGCCAGCAGCAGGACACGGAGAGCTGGGCCACCGTGCAGACGCTGGTCGTGCAGCAGCGCCAGCAGATCGGACAGAGGCCAGCGCTCGGCGTAGTCGACCAGCACCAGCAGCCGTCGCGACGCCACCAGCTCATTACCGGCCGGGATCTCGACCTGCCGGACCGTGACATCGCGGCTGTGCCGGGCCCGGCACACGACCCAGCCGTGGCGCTGGGACAACTCGGCGAAGCGAAACGCCAGCCGGGTCTTGCCCTGGCCCGCGGCGCCGTGGACGAGACGGACCGCGACCGCGGCGCCGCCGTCCCGCCACGCGGTCAGCTCGGCGATCTCCTCCTCACGGCCGGTGAAGGAGACCACCCGGTTGCTCGCGTTGAGCAGGCGGCTCGGCTGCTCGTCGCCAGAGAGCGCCACCTCGCCGAACGACAACTCGTCGATGAAGTGGGTGCCGATGCGCTGATGGATGTGCAGGTCGCCGTCCTGGACGGCGAACACGGTGCCCCGGTCACGGGCCGTGTTGACCTGGCGGGCCGGAGTCCTATCGGTCATCGGGATGCCGGGGTGCGTCACCGATGTTCATGGTGCCGTTCTGTACGCCGTACACCCGCCCTTGATCCTGGGCCCTGTTGATCTGGACCTGGCCGGACGTCTCGGGCGAGGGCGAGGGCGAGGGCGAAGAGGGTGGGGTCGGTGGCCGGCGGGAGGCCAGGGCCAGCCACACGCCGGCGACGCCGAAGCCGGCGGTCAGAATCGCGCTCAGGACGCTCGATGCCTGGTCCGCCTTGTCGAGGCCGAGCCGCAGCAGGAACACCGTCCAGGCGGCCAGGAGCACGCTGCACACCAGGAGAGCCGTCACTGTCCAGAAGCGGCGCCGCGTCATCCCTCCAGTATGGTGCGGACGCTAGTCTGCCGTGGATGGATGTGCGGAGGCTGTGGACGTTCGACGGCGGCGAGGCGAGCGCGTGGCGGGCCGGGTCGGTGGCCGGCCGGCATGCGGCGCTGGTGACCGCCCGGCAGACCCTGTTGCGGTCGCTGGCGGCCGACGACAGCAACCCCAACCGGCACCGGGAAGCCTGGGGCGCCTGGGACGGGGACACCTGCGTCGGCGGGATGCTCGTCGAATGGTCCCGGCGGGAGAACCCGCACCGGGCCGGCATCGACGTCGGCGTGCCGGCCGAACACCGTCGGCGCGGGGTCGGCGGGGCGCTCTGGGAAGCCGGGCTCGCTCAGGTGCGGGCCGCTGGGCGGGATACCGTCAACGTCGAGGTCAACGTGCCGCACGGGCAGCGGATCCAGGACTGGCCGGGTGGGCGCTTCGCGCTGGCTCGCGGGTTCGTCAGCGGGCTTGTGGAGGACCGGTGGGTGCTCGGCTTACCCGTACCGGAGGAGGTTTCGGATGCCGCCGATCAGCCGGCGGCCGGATATCGGGGCCTGACCTGGCACGGGCCCGTCCCGCCGGAATGGTTGCCGGCGCTGGCCGCGCTGACCAGCGAGATGTCCGCCGACGTGCCGGCCGGTGAGCTGGACGTCGAGGCCGAGACGTGGGACGCGGAGCGGATCGGCGCCAATCAGGAGCGGCTGATCCAGATCGGGTACGCGCTGGTCACCACGATCGTCGTGACGGAGGACGGTGAACCGGCCGGGTACACACAGATGTTCGTCGAAGGCGACGGGACACATGTGCACCAGGACGACACCTATGTGCGGCCGGCCCATCGCGGGCATCGGCTCGGAACCTTCGCGAAAGCCCGCAACCTGCGCGGACTCACCGAACGTCACCCGCAGGCGCGACATGTGCACACGTGGACGGCGGACGGTAACGACGCGATGCGGAAGATCAACACATGGTTCGGGTTCCGGGCCGTCGAGGCGCAGCATTCGATGGAGGCCGTGTTCGCCGGGCGTTGACGATATCGACGTAAGTGTGTTTGCGCAGGGGTAGCAGAGTGGACGCCATGGCGATCACCAGGGCGGATGCGGAAGACCTGGCGCAAAAGTGGGTCGACGACGTCTGCCCCGGCGCCGAACCGGTGCTGTATGAGTTCGCCCGCGGCTGGGTGCTCTCCGCGCGCACCGGCAGCGGGCACGGGCCACCCAGCATGATCCTCGACCGGGACACCGGCGAGCTGGTGATCGGCGGCACGCTGTCGCCGTCCAACCTCGCCGCCTGGTACATGCGCGGCTTCCAGCCCGCACCGGGGCCCGCCGGACCGCGACGATACCCGGCGACGATGAGCCGGCTCACCATCGCCGGCCGCAGCCGGGCCGCGCTGAGCCTGCGCTCCGACACCGACCGGCCGCTGCACCCGGCGGTGGCGGCCTTCTTCGAGACGATGCCCGCCCACCACCGCGAGCGTGGCGCCGAACGCGGCTCCGAAGCGGTCGTCTTCTCCGAACTCTTCTACGCCGAGGAGGCCGGTCGCAGCGCCGCCGGGCTGCCCCTCATGGGACTGTCCGAGCTGCGGGAACTCGTCTGCGGCGCACGGCTGGAGACCTACCGCATCCGGGAGGACGGCGACCCGGCCAGCGGAAGCCGGCTGCGGCCCGGGCTGCCCGTGCTGCTGTTCCTCGACCATCTCGGGCTCGACCCCGACACCGCCGCCCCCGGGCAGGAGGGCCACGTCCCGCGGATCGTGCCCCGACCGCGGCTGGTTATCGGCACGGGCGCGCCGTCGTCGTGGGGATTCAGCGACGACGTCGCCGAGGTCCTGCGGGGCGCGGGCTGGTCGGCGCAGCGGCGGGTCACCGCCGATTCGGGGTACGGCGTACGCCATCCGATCTTCCCGACGGCCTCCCGGGCGCTCGACGAGTTCTGCGGTCTGTACGTCACCCAGGACGGGGCCGGTGTGGCGGTGCGGCGGCAGATGTTCGCCATCGACCCGTCCCTGGCGGCGGAGACCGTCGAGACGCTGGAGGCCTTCGGGCAGATCCTGGACACGGCATTGTTCCCGCTCGGGGTCGAGGGAGACGGGACCGCCTTCCTGACCATCGACGAGCGAGGGCGGGTGTTCGCGCTGGATCATGGTGGGGAGTGGTTCCTCGGCGCCGACATGGGTGCCGCGCTGACGACCCTGATCACGGGCACGATGCCGCCCCGGGTCCGCGACGACGGCACCTGGTAGGGCATCCGGGTCACGCTCGGCGCCGACTCCGGTGCCGACTCCGGCGCCGGCCCGGACAGCCGGTCGGTCGGTTTGTGGTCGCCACGGGTGGGTGGTGTCGCCGGTCGTGGGGCGCGTTGGTCGGTTTGTGGTTGCCGCGCGTGGGTGGTGTCGTGGGGTGGGTCGGTCGGGTTGTGGTTGCCGCGCGTGTCATCGGTCGCGGAGGCGGGTCAGCAGGATCAGGAGCGCTACCGCCTGGCTTGCCGCGACCGCCGCCACCAGGCCTGTGAGTGACCGCTGGTAGAGAACTCCGGCGACGGCACCACCGGCGAGCGCGGCCGCGCCCTGCACGGCGGCGAACATGCCGTAGGCCGTGGCACGCCGTTCGCGGGGAACCAGGTCGGCGACGATCGCCTTCACCGTCGAGTCCTGAACGCCGACGGCGGCGCCCCACAGCAGAATCCCGGCCACCACCGCTGCCGGGCCGGTCCGGAACGACAGGGCGGCTCCGGAGGCCACCAGGAGCGGCAGGACGGTCAACGTCCGGCCGCCGGCCCGGTCGTAGAGGACGCCCGTGGCCAGGGCCGCCAGGGCTGCCGCACCCATGGCCGCCGCGTACAGCACCGGGACCAGGGGCGGGGCCACGATCTGCGCCTCGGTCAGGTGGAAGCCGATCAGTCCGTAGGTGACCAGGCCGCCGGTGCACAGTGCGGCGGCCGCCGCGAACCACCAGAAACGCCGGGGGAGAGCGGCGGCCACCGTCGCCATCGACTCCCGTGGCGCTGCCCGTGTGCCGTTTCCGGGCGTGCCGCTGGTTCGGGCGCCACTCGAATGCGTGCCGTCCTGTCGAGGCTCGCCCGAGGGTGCGCTGTCCGCGCCGGCGCTGTCCTGCAGCGGGTCTCGGCCGGTCGGCTGGTTCGTGTCGTTGGGGTCGTTGCCGGTCGGTCCGCTCGTGCCGGTGGCGTCGTTGCCGGTCGGCTGGTTCGTGTTGTCAACGATGTTGCTGGTCGGCCGGTTCGTGCCGGTGGGGAGGTCGCGGGTCGGCCGGACCGTACTGTGGGGGAGGTCGTCGGTCGGTCGGACCGGGATCTCGTCGGCGGGTCCGCTGGAAGGCCTGCTCGGGGCCGCCGTGCCCGGAGGGCCGCTCCGGATCCGCAACACGAAGAGCAGAACCATGGCGACAGCGCCCGGCACGGCGAGGACGGCGAGCGCCGGCCAGAGCCGCCCGGCGGCGGCCACCACGATCGCCGCGACCAGCAGCGGGCCGGCGAAGGCACCCACCTGATCGAGGGCTTTGTGCACACCGAGCCCACGGCCCATCCCCACCTGGCCGGCCGCGTCAGCGAGCAACGCCGACTTGGCGGGACTGCGAATCGCCTTCCCCAGCCGCTCGGCGAGGATCAGCCCGGCCGCCACGAGGAGACCGGCCGCTCCGAGAGCGGGCGTCACCGCCAGTAACGGCACACAGACGGCGGTCAGAGCGTATCCGGCGACGGTCAACGTCCAATACCGACGGCTGTGGTCGGCCAGCGGGCCGGACACCAACCGCAGTAGCAGAGCCGCGGCCTCCCCGGCGCCGGTGATCAGCCCGACTGCCGCCGCCGACGCGCCCAGCGACGCCAGCAGCGGACCGTAGATCGAGCGTGCGCCCTCATACACCATGTCGGCCGTCAAGCTGACCAGCCCGAACGCGACCACCGTACGCCACGGCGACCACGCCCGTGCCCGCTGCGCCTCGACCGTCACGCTGAGCCTCCGTGCTCGATTCCTCCGCCTGCGTGACCCTACCGAGACCGATCGCCGTGCCCGTGCTGCTTGACAATCGAGCCAGGAAATCGATCACGAACCGGCATCCCCGAACGAGGGGTGCGTCCGTTCACAGGTGGCGACGCGTTGTAGTCGATCTTCTTCGGCTGGTGGTGGGCGCCGTCTCGGAGCGTCCGAGACAGCGGCCACGACCTGCCAGGACCGCTCGGCCGGCGCTGAGTGCCGTCTCGACGGTGCTGAGGGCAGCGCCTACGGTCGGCTGGTGTTCGGCTGGCGCTGAGCGCCGTCTCGACGGTGCTGTGACAGCACCCACGGCCAGCTGAACAAGATCAGCCAGAGTCCGGACAGAGGTACGCCCGCTGTGGGTGTGGCTACACCCGTTGCGGGTGTCGACCGCGGAACGGTTCGGTGATGCGGAATCTCGTCGGGTTTCGGTCGCCGCCGTTTCTGGGAGACCGACCGAACGTGCCTGTGAATGGCTGAGGTGTCGGCCTTTCCGCGGGTCGGTCACCGCCATTGCTCGAAGCCGGACCGGTCGGTGGAGCGCTTGCGTGTGCGGAAAGCCAGGCGCAGCAGCGAATCCAGAAACGACCATCGGCGTGGATGGGGCGCTCCATCGGCGCCGGGAGCGCGCGCGCACCCCGGATGAATGCGTGCCGGCGTGCCGGGCGGGGACCGGTGGGCGGGGGAGCGGGGGAGCGGGCCCGCCCGCACACCGGGTGGTGTCTGGGCCTTCAACGGTGGATCCGGCAGACCGCCCGATGAGCCGGCCGCCTCCGACGCGAGGACCGGATCGATCTCGGGTACGGCATGAGCGCCGGTGGGCGCGTCGAGTCTGCCGGCCGCTGGCCCGGAGTCTCCGTAGGCGCGCGGGATGCCGCCGGGACGCGAGGCCGGCGAGCCGAACGCGGACCGGGGCCGCCCCCATCGGGCCAGGAGCTCGAAGGCATCCATGATCATCGGGGATCACCGGCCGGAAGGGCACGGGCCAGCTCGGCGATCGCCTGGAGGGCGGCGGTGTGAGGTTCGAAATAGCCGTCGTGGCCGTCCACGTCGCCGCAGGGCAGGGGCAGCGCACCGAACTCCGGGTCGGACGGCAGGGTGCCGTGACCGAGACCGAGGACCCGCACGCCTGGGACGCGGCGGATCCAGTCGTTCGGGGAGGCACACGCCCACACCCGGGCCGACGTGTTCAGGCCGGATCGCTCGGGGACGCCCATGCCCGGACTGCCCAGGGCGACGATGTCGGTGACCTGCGCCGGCAGACCGGGCGCGGCGAGGCCAGCGACGATGGAGCCGTAGCTGTGCCCGACCACGACGATCGAACGGCCGGCATCGGCGAGCAGCAGACCCTGGACGAACCGCTGGAGTGCCAGTGCCCCGGCGGCCGCGCGATCCTCACGCACGGCCGCCGCTCCGACACCCTCGGGCGTGTCGTAACCCAGCCAGGCGATCACGGCGACCCGCGCGCCCGGAGCGGTCGCCTGGACCCGGTCGTGGACCTGCCGCGCCTGCCACGCGGGCGCCCTGCGCTGCACGTCACCGAGACCGGTGTCGAAGCCCGCCAGATCAGTGTTCACACCGGGCACCAGGATCATCACGCGGTCGGCAGTGTCAAGATCACCCAGCACCTCGACCATGAGACCGTCGGCCCGGTTGTCGAACCCGAGGATCTGCCGGGGCGTCGAATGCGGTGCCCTGATCCCGTTCGCCGTGTATCGCAGCGCTGTGGGAGTGCCGTCGAGGTTGCCGGTGATCTCCGGAAAACGGTGGGTGAGCGCGGCGGCGTCAGCCGGTGCGAGGCGCGCGAAGAAGGCGGCCACCTCGGCCGGTGTAGCGGTGAAGGGATCAGGCGGCGCGAGCGGGTCGGCGAGCCAGCCCGCGACGCCGACCGGACTGGCCGGAGGCGCCTGCTGGGCCGGGCCGAGCACGGAACCGCCGAGAAGGGCCAGCCCGGTGAGGGAGGTGGCCAGCACGGCTCTGCGGGAGGTGACCGGAAGACGAGGCATGCCATTGAGCCTGGTCAACGCCGGGCTTCAGCACAGTCGGGCGGGCCCTCTCGTGATGGTGGGGATAACCGCACAAGGCAGCGGCAGGTAACCCCATGGCGGCAGCCGGCGGCGCCCGGGAATGCTGGCGGGTGATGAGAAGCGAACTGACCGCCATCCTCCAGCCGCAGTCGCGGCGGGAGCTGGCCTACCTGCTGCTGGTGCTGCCGATCGACCTGATCTGCGCCGCCCTGCTGCTGCTCGGCACGTTCTTCGGATCGGTGCTCTCGATCACCCCACTGGGTCCGTGGTTGCTGGCCGGGGTGCTGCGGGCCGCGGCGGGCCTCGGCGCCAAACGGCGGCGCCTGGCCACACGCCTGCTCGGTGAGCGGGTGACCGCGCCGGTGCGGTCACCCGCCGAGCCTGGCGCCTTCGGGTGGCGCCGGGCGGTGCTCAGCGATCCGGCGGGCTGGCGCGCTCTGGCGTACCCCCTGGTCAAGGTCGTGGTGGCGCCGCTGTCGGTGCTGCTCGGCGCCGGGTTCTATGCGTATGGGTTTGCGATGATGAGCTTCTATCCGCTGCAGGAGCGTGACTTCCAGGCATGGGTTCCGGTCACCTGGTTCTTCGGTCTTGCCGTCTTCCTGAGCGCCCCGTGGACGGTGCGCCTGGTCCTTCTCGGTGAGCGTGCGCTGATCCACGGGTTGCTCGGGCCGAGCCGGTCCGGCCAGCGCATGACCGACCTGCAGGAGTCGCGCGACCGAGCGGTGAAGGACGCTGACATCACCATGCGCCGGATCGAGCGTGACCTGCACGACGGCGCCCAGGCCCGCCTGATCGGGGTCGGCATGCACCTGGCGATGGTTCGCGAGCTGATCACCGCCGACGCGTCACCGGATACCGTCGTCAAGGCCGTCGACACAGCTCAGGACACGCTCTCCACGGCCGTCGCCGAGCTTCGTGATCTGGTCCGCGGCATTCATCCGCCGGTGCTGGACAACGGTTTGGACGCCGCTCTGGCCACGGTCGCGGCCGGCAGCCCGGTGCCGGTGACTGTCGAGGTGAGCCTGCCCAGGCGACCACCACCGGCGTTGGAGAGCATCGCCTACTTCACCGTTTGCGAGCTGCTCACCAACGCGGGACGGCACAGCGGAGCCGACGAGGTTACGATCCGAGTCGACCTTCGGCGGGATGTTCTGCGGCTGAGGGTCCACGACAACGGGCGGGGTGGCGCCTTCCTGCGGGCCGGAGGTGGCCTTGCCGGGCTCTCCGAGCGGATCCGTGTCGTCGACGGGCGGCTGTCGGTGAACAGCCCGGCCGGTGGGCCGACGGTCGTGAACGTGGAGATCCCCTGCCCGGCATCGGTGGAGAGGGCGTGACAAGAGATGCGCATCGTGATCGCTGAGGACTCCACCATCCTGCGGGAGGGACTGGCCCAGCTGCTCGCCGTTCGGGGGCATGACGTGCTTGCTGCGGTGGAGGACGTTCCGGCGCTGTTCAAGGCGGTTGCCGAGGAGCCTCCCGACGTCGCGATCGTCGATATCCGGCTGCCGCCGAGCCACACCGACGAGGGGCTGCGGGCCGCGGTCCGCCTCCGTCAGCAGTGGCCCGGCACCGGCGTGCTGATCTTCTCGCAGTATGTGGAGACGGCTTTCGTGGCGGAGCTGCTGGCGGGCGGTTCCGACGGGGTCGGCTATCTGCTGAAGGAGCGGGTCACCAAGCTGGACGACTTCATCGACGCGCTGCACCGGGTGGCGGCCGGCGGCACCGCGCTGGACCCGGACGTGGTGACCCAGTTGTTCGGCCGCACCCGGCACCGCGACCTGCTCGCCGAGCTCACCCCACGGGAACGCGAGGTGCTGGCGCTGATGGCGCAGGGCCGCACCAACACGGCGATCGCCGCCGCGATCCGTGTCACCGAGCGTGCGGTGGAGAAACACGTCACGAACATCTTCACCAAGTTCGATCTGCCACCCTCCGACACCGACCATCGCCGGGTCCTGGCCGTCATCCGCTACCTCCAGAACTGACCCACGGCGGTCAGCTGCGACGGCAGCCCACGACGGCCACCGACGACGGTGACCCACGGCGGGTCGCTCACGGCGGCGGGTCACCCACGGCGGGTCGTTCACGGCGGCGGGTCACCCACGGCGGGTCGTTCACGGCGGCGGGTCGCTCACGGCGGCGGGTCACCCGCGGCGGGTCGCTCACGGCGGCGGGTCGCCCACGGCGGTGCGAGCGCGGGCGTAGGTCGCTGGTGTGAGGCGAGGTTGTGGGCCTGGGAGCGGGGCCGGTGGGTGTACCGAGCGGCCTCCCGCGCGGCACGCCCGTAACGGGCCCGCCGCGCGGGAGTCGCAGAAGGTCAGCCTTTCAAACCGTGCTCGATCGCCTCGATGATGCGCGGGCGCAGCTCGGCCGTGCTGATGATGGCGTCGACCGAACCCACCTCGACCGCCCGCTGGATGCTGTGGACGCGGTCGAACTCCGCCGCCACCTCACCCAGCTTCTCGGCGCGGACCGACTGCTGGAGCTCGGCCAGGCGGGCGTTCAGCGCGGAGCGCTCGGCGCCGCCCGCCGACGCCACCTGGGCCTGCAGGGCGGTGACCCGCGGGTCGTTGGCGGTGCGGTTGTTGACCTCGCCGGAGAAGACCACCGCCGCGGCCGGGGCGCCGCCGAGGACCGAGGCGAAGGAGCCCTCCAGCGCCAGGACGGTCATGTTCGGGTTCAGGGCCTTGGAGAAGACCACGAACGCGCCGCCGTGGTAGCGGGAGACGACCGTGAACACGATCGGGCCCTCGAAGTTGACGATGGCCCGGCCGATCTCGGCGCCGTACTCCAGTTGCAGGTTGCGCATCGACTCGGGCGAGCCGTCGAAACCGGACAGGTTGGCCAGCACCACCAGGGGGCGGTTGCCGGAGGCGGCGTTGATCGCCCGTGCGGTCTTCTTCGACGAACGCGGGAACAGGGTGCCCGCCGTGTACGTGTCAGGGCCGTCGGTGGGCGGGAAACCGCGCCGCGACACCGAACGGGACTCGATCCCGAGGAGGCAGACCGGGCGGCCGCCGATGTGCGCGTCCTGCACGACCGACGTGTCCGCATCGGCCATGCTCGCCCACCGCTCCAGCACCGGATGATCCTGGTCGGAGACGGCTCGCATTACCGTACGGATGTCGAAGGCCTTTTTGCGGTCGGGGTTGTGTGCCGCCGAGAAGATCTGGCCGACGGTGGTGAAGTCGCTGCCGGCGACCGTGTGCGGGAAGTCCGACACGTCCCGGGTGACCGGGTCGGTCGTGGTCGCCGGGCGCGGACCGGTCTCGCCGGGGGCCACATAGGTGTGGTCGTAGTGCGCCATCAGCACGTCGCGGGCGGCGGGCAGCGAGGGCGCCCAGTACTGGGCCTGACCGTTGGGGCCCATCACCCGGTCGTAGCCGCCGATGCCGAAGTTGTCCTCCGCCGACACACCGCCGGAGAAGTCCAGCGACTGCTTGCCGGTGAGCACCATCGCCGAGTCGGGCGTCATCACCAGGATGCCCTTGGTGTGCATGAGCATCGTGGCTTCGGCGTTCCAGTACGGCTGGGCGCCCACGTTGATCCCCGCCACCACGATGTTGATCTCGCCGCCGTCCTGGGTGAACGTGACGATCCGTTTGAGCGCCGCCGCCACCCAGTCCATGTTCTCGGTGCCGGACGTCATCGAGATCCGTGCGCCGGCGGACAGGGCGAACCATTCCAGCGGCACGCGCATCGACGCGGCCAGGTCGAGTGCGGCGATGACCCGGGCGCATTCCGGCTCGGACAGCGCGCCCAGCGACTTGGTCGGGTCGCCGAGCAGCACGACCCGGGTGATGCCTTCCGGGTAGCGGGCGGTCGGCGTGGTCACCACACCGGCGACGATGGCGGCCGAGTTTCTGCCCTTGGGCCGGTCGACCGGTTCGAGGACGCCCGACGGGGACAGGTCGTATTCGGTGAAGCCGCCCAGCAGACCGGTCAGCTCGTACGGATAGACCGTCCCGCGCCGGGCCGCCCGCAGCACCTTCTGCCGGTAGTCGTCGAGCGGCTGCACCGGCTCGGTCGACGGCTCGCCCACGTGCAGGTGGGCCCCGTTGCCCGGTTCGAGGGTGATCCGCACCGACACCTCGGTGAGTTCCCCACGGGAGCGCCGCTGCCGGGCGATGAACTGCACCTCTTCGAGCCCGGCTCCGCTGGCGGTCGGCAGGATCCGCTGGACCAGCGAGTTCAGTTCGTCGAGGGACAGTTCGGTGACCGGCCAGACGTACATCATGATGCGGTTGGTGTCGAACCGCTTGTTCTGCGGGCGTTGCGCCTGGATGTTGCGGATCGCGTCGAGGGTGAGCGTGACGCCCTGTTCCAGCGCGGGCAGCGCCACCAGGCGGCCGTCGGTCTCCCGCAGCGGGGTGAGGTCGCGGACCTGATACATGGCGATGAGCCGCTCGTCGGCCGGGTTGCTCTTGGCGACCGCCTTGAACAGGTACATCTCCTCGTCGGTCGACGGCAGTCTCGTCAGATCGAACTCACGCAGACGGGAGAGCTGCAGACGCAGCGCGATCTGCGGGTGCAGACCCCGGATGAGCCTGTCTTCGGCGAACGTGCCCGAAGCGTCACGACGGAAGGTGAAATGGTGATGCATCACGGCGCCGCTGGTGCCCGCCACGGTCGTGGTGACCCGGCGGACACCGGCGACGGGGAGCGAGGCGAACAGCGAGCCGAGGTGCTGGGCCATCTCCTCCGCCGAGGGCTGCTCGTCCCAAGCCACGTAGACGTCCGCCACGTCGGCGTCGATCGGCCCCAGCGCCGCCAGCGAACCCGGCAGGTCGGAGATGTCCACAGCGGTGGCGGCGACCCGGGTGACCCGATCGGCGGTGTGCGAGGTCGTCACGAACCGGATGCCGCTGACGGAACGCGTCTCGAAGGACGACAACCCCCGGTTGTCGTAGTAGCGGCGCGTCAACACTTCCAGCAGCGGAACGTGGTCGCGTCCCGGCCGCCCGATCCGCTGCCCCAACAGCCGGACCAGCGGCTCCGAACACGCCACCATGCTCTGGATCCGGGCGGCCCGGTCGGGCGCGTCCGGGTGATGGTCCAGATACCGCAGATGAGCGCGAACAGAGGCATAGACCTCAGCCCGGGTACGCCGGAGCAGCGGCTGCGCGAACCACCGGAACACGATGCCCCGCGACAGGTCGGACACCGACGGGAAGCGCACCTGGGTCGCCTCGATCAGGTGCTCCAGCGCGATGCCGGCCCGCTCGAACAGCGGCTCCTGGGGCGGGTTCCCGGCGATCCACTGGCGCAGGATCTCGGAGACGGCGCCGACGCTCGCCGACGCCCGCTGGAGAGCCAGGAAGATCCGGAAGACCGCGTCCTCCAGCGCCGGCGTCCGGTCGAGGCCGGTCACCCCGTAGTGGGCGAGCAGCCGGGTGAGCCGGTCCTGGAACTCGGTGGTGACCCCGGCCCGTTCGGCGTCGAGGCTCTGCAGGTAGGTGTGGAAGAACTCGCGTGGGCTGTGCACCGCGTTGCCGGGCTCGGGGTTCCAGTCCTCGCCGGGCTTGTTGCGGCTCAGTTCGAGCAGATCGGCGCAGATGGTGAGCAGTTCGATCTCCCCGGCGAGCGGCCGGTGGCTGACTTCGGCCCGCGCCGCCAGGTACGCCTTGACCGCACTCGGCGCCACGTCGTAGCCGAGCAGGAGACTGCGCACGTCCCGCACATCGGCGACGGTCCCGTCCCCGGCCGGCGGCAGTTCGATCTCGACGGCGGTGCCCGAGTCGGCGGCCTCCTCGGCGGCCGAATCGCCGAGCGGTTCCAGGCGCATCAGCGGCGCCCCGGTCTCCACCTGGCTGCCCACGGCCACCGGGCATTCCCGCACCCGTGCCTTGAACGGCGCCCGCAGCACGTTCTCCATCTTCATGCTCTCCAGCACGAGGATCGGCGCGCCCGCCTCCACCTCGTCGCCGACCGCCAGCGGTGTCGCCACCACCAGGGCGGGCGCGGGGGAGCGGACCACGCCGCCCTCGTCCCGGCTGACCCGGTGGGTGATCCCGTCGACCTCGATCGTGTGGATCGGGCCGTGGGTGGCGGTGATCAGCCGGAAGCGGTGGCCGTTGACGTACATCTGTGCGCTGTGCTGGTCGAACCGCTCGCTCACCACATCGGCGACGCGCGCCTCGGAGGCGCCGGCCGAGATGCCGACCCGGAACCGTTTGGCGCCGAGCCGGGACACCTGAACCCGGTAGCCGACGCCGCGCAGTTTCAGGTCGAGCGGTCGGCCGCTGTCGTGCTGCACCTGGGGACGGCCGCCGTGCGCCGTGGTGAGCAGCCGCTGCCGGGAGATGTCCTCCTCGTCCTGGTAGGCCTCGATGCCGGCGGCGGCCAGCGCGATCGCCGAGTGCCGGTGGCTGACCAGGCGGCCCTGCGCGCGAACGCGGTCGATCCAGCCGGTGTCGGCGGAACCGTCGATCACCTCGGGCTGGTCGAGCAGGTCCAGCACGAAGCTCTTGTTGGTGGAGCCGCCCTCGATGATGACCGTGGTCTCGGACATCGCCCGGCGCAGCCGGCCCAGCGCCTCGTCGCGGTCCTTCCCGTACGCGATGATCTTGGCAATCATCGAGTCGAAGGCGGCCGGGATGGTGTCGCCCTCGCTGACGCCGGTGTCCACCCGGATGCCGGGGCCCGCCGGAAGTTCGAGCCGGGCGATGCGGCCCGGCGACGGCGCGAAGTCGCGGTCCGGGTCCTCGGCGTTGAGCCGCGCCTCCACGGCGTGGCCCTGCTCGGCCGGCTGCTCGCCGGTCAGTCTGCCGCCCGCCGCCACGTGCAGCTGAAGTTTGACCAGGTCGGTGCCGGTGGTGATCTCGGTGATCGGGTGCTCCACCTGCAGCCGGGTGTTCACCTCGAGGAAGGCGAACAGCTTCTCGCTCGGGTGGAACAGGAACTCGACGGTGCCGGCGCCCCGGTACCCGACGGCCAGCGCCAGCCGGACCGCCGACGCCTTCAGCTCGGCGGCCTGCTCGGGAGCCATCACCACCGAGGACGACTCCTCGATGATCTTCTGGTTGCGGCGCTGGACCGAGCAGTCCCGGACGCCGAGCGCCCACGCGGTGCCCTGCCCGTCCGCGATCACCTGCACCTCGACGTGGCGGGCGCCGGTGACCAGGCGCTCCAGGAACACCACGCCGGAGCCGAACGCCCGCAGCGCCTCCTGGCTGGTGCGCTCGTAGGCGTCGGTCAGGTCACCGGCCGAGTCGACCCGGCGGATGCCGCGCCCGCCACCACCGGCGGTCGCCTTCAGCATCAGCGGGTAGCCGATCTCGTCGCCGGCCCGCAGCGCGTCCTCCAGGGTCGCGACCTCGCCGCGGCTCCACGGCGCGACCGGGACACCGACCTCCTCGGCGATCAGCTTCGAGCCGATCTTGTCACCGAGTTTGCGCATCGCCTCCGCGCTCGGCCCGACGAACGTCACCCCGATCCGGTCGCACAGCTCCGCGAACGCCGGATCCTCCGCGACGAAACCCCAGCCCACCCAGGCCGCGTCCGCGCCGGTCGCCCGCAATGCCTCTTCGAGAAGACCATGATCGAGGTACGGGCGGGCGGCCGCCGGGCCCAGCGGGTACGTGACGTCGGCCGCGCGCACGAACGTCGCCGTACGGTCCTCGTCGGTGTAGAGGGCGACCGTCTCGATCCGGGTCCCGGTCTCGGCGGACAGATCCCGTACGGCGTGGATGAGGCGCATGGCGGCCTCTCCACGGTTGATGATCGCGACACGCCTGAACACTTGCCGAGCCTCCCTGCAGCCCCGTCAGATTCCTTCGTCTCCACCCTCCCGGCTACTGTCCGCTCGAGCCATAAGGCGGATCATGCATGTCGGGCACCGTTCGTTGTAGGAATCCCACAAACGGAGTTGTGTCAGATAGCCAGACTGGGGTGCAACCGCTCGATCGTCCAGACCCGGTTCCGGTGTACGGCCAGCACCGACAGCAGCAGGAACACTATCCCGCACAGGCCCAGCACGGTGGCCCCTGACGATGCCTCGGAAAGCCGGCCGCCCGCGATCAGGTGGCGGAATCCGTCGACCGCGTGCGTCATCGGCAGCCACGGGCTGATCGCGCGGAAGAACGCCGGGGCCGTCTCCACCGGGTAGGTGCCGCCCGCCGACGCGAGCTGCAGCATCAGCAGCACCAGCGCGAACAGCCGCCCGACCCCGCCGAACAGCGCCACCAGGGACTGGTGGACGGCCGTGAACACCAGCGCCACCAGGATCGTGAACGCCACCAGGGCCACCGGATGCGGCGAGTCCACGCCGATCCCGAAGACCAGAACCGCCAGCAGCGCCACGGCCTGCAGCGCGGCGAACAGCATCCCCGGCAGGTAGCCGGCCAGCGCCACCCGCCACGGCCGGGCCGTCGACGCGACGCCGCGCGGGGACAGAGCGCGCAGGATCATGTACGTCACGATGCCACCGATCCACAGGGCCAGCGGTATGAAGTACGGGGCGAGGCCCTCGCCGTAGGTGGAGACGGGATTGCTGTGCGTACGGCGTACCGAAACGGGGTCCGCCGTGATGTCCGAGAGCTGCTCGCGCTCGCGCACCGTGTAGGCCGGGACCTCCTCGGCACCGCTGCTCAGACCCTCGGCCAGGTCGTCCGCGCCGGACGCCAGCTTCGCCAGGCCACCGTCCAGCTCGGTGGCGCCGCCGCTGGCGTCGGCGGCCCCACCCGCGACGGTGGAGGCGCCCGCGGCCACGTCCGCGGCGCCCACCGAGAGACGGCCGGCGCCGGTGGCGATGCGGTCGGCCGCCGCGGCGGCCCGGTCGATGCCGGCGACCAGCGCCGGCGTGCGGGCCGCCAGGGTCGCCGTGCCGTCGGACAGGCGCTTCAAGCCGTCCCGCAGGGCGACCGTGCCCTGCGACAGTGAGGTGGCGCCGGCCGCCACGGAGGCCGCTCCCGCGGCTGTCCGCGCCGCTCCGTCGGCCAGGCTCCCGGTCTGGGTGGCGATGGCCTCCTCGCCGGCGGCCAGGGTTGCGAGGCCGCCGGCGAGGACGGTTGCGCCGTCGGCGGTGGCCGCCGCCCGCGACGTGAGGCCGTCGATCACCGTCAGCCGTTGAGCATCCGTCAAAGCGCGATAGTCCCTCGACAGATCAGCCAAGCCGGCTCGCAGGGACCGGGTCGCGGCAGCCGCCGAGTCGGCGCCGTTCTTCAACTGCCCGGCGGAACCGGCCGCACCCCGGGCCGCGGCAGCCAGCTTGGCGGCCCCCGCCGTGACCGTCTGCGCCCCCGCACCGACCTGCTCGGCACCGCTCGCGACGGCAGCCGCCCCGTCCGCCAGCCGGGCGGAGCCGGCAGACCCACTCGCCGCACCCGTGTGCAGCGCCTTCGTCTGCGACGGCAGCCCCTTCACCGTCGACCCCAGTGACGCCAGCCCGGCCCGAAGCCGCTCCGCGCCCGCCGAGGCCGACGAAACCCCCGACGCCAGGCTCTCCGTCCCTTTCGACAGCCGGACCGACCCGTCCGCCAGCTTCCGCAGACCGGCAACGAGATCCTCGCTGCCGTCCTTGGCCGCATGATTGCCCTCGGCGAGCGTCGCCGCCCCGTCGGCGGCCTCACTCAACCGCGTGTGCAGGTCACTGAACGCCACATAGACGTTGTTCAGATAGCTCTTGGTGGTCGTCGTGCGCAGCTGGCGCTCCACCCCACTGGCCAGACTGTTCGTCACCTGCCCGAGCACGTAGTTCGAGGCGTCGTTGGTGGTGACGGTCAGAACCGCCTGCCGTGGCGTGTCCCCACGAACCGATTGAAGATCACTGGAGAACGACGCCGGGATCACCGCGGTCGCCGCGAACCGCCCGTCCTCCAGGCCCTCCGCGGCCTCCCGCGCCGTCGTCTCCCGCCACGAGAAACCCGCCGTGCTGCTGCCCACCAGCATCTGCGCCAGCTGTCCCCCCGCGTCCAGATCCCCGGCCGCCCGATCACCGTTGACCACGGCGGCCGTGAGCCGCCCGAACCGCTCCGGCGGATTCCAGCTGGCCGCCAGCAGCAGCCCCGCGTACAGCGCGGGAAGCACCACGACGATCAACAGGGCGGCCTTGGTCTTGGGCGAGGTCCGCAGCCGGGACAGCTCCAGGCCCGGCAGGGGCAGCATGCGCATGGCGATCAGCAACGTTCCAGGTCGACGATGACGACACGGTCGTCCTCGATTGCGGTCAGCTCGTGATGGTTCTGGCAGGCGGCGATCACGGTGAGCGGCGGCTCCCCCGACCCGGCCAGCGACGACAGCGCCGCCCACACCCGCCGCCGGTCCTCGACGTCACGCAGCAGGTCCACGTCGTCGACGGCCAGCACCGCCGCGGAGCCCGCGGCCCGCGCCGGCACCAGGGCCAGCGCCACCCCGAACAACAGCCGGGCCGCGGGATCCAGATCGCAGATCAACGAGCGTGCCGGAATCTCCCCGGCGAGCGCCCGCGCGGTCGACAGCACGGCGTCGATCTCCGCCGCCCGCGCCCACGGCCGATACCAGGGCGCCGCCAGCACGATCGCCTCGGTGGCCTGCTGCTCCACCGTCAACGTGTCATCGAGCGGATTCACCTTCGCCAGCTCGGCGAGCGCCACCACCCGCCGCACCCGGCTCGCCTCCCGCGGCAGCGCGAAACCGGAGACCGTCAGCTTCCCGCCGGTCGCCCGCATCCGGCCGGCGAGCGTCAGCAGCAGCGCGGTCTTCCCGGCACGCGCCGGCCCGGCGAGCACCAGCATCCCGCCCACCCCGACCCGAACGTCCAGATCCTGGAACACGACGGCCGACCTGTGCCGCAACTCCAATCCGTGGCCGACGACCGCGGCATCCATTACCCACTCCCGCCTTTCCGGCCCACTCCCGACATCGGCAGCCTCGCCCTCCGGACTGGTCTTTCATGCCCGAAAAGCGCAAAACCCCTCTTTCGTACGCTCCGGGCCGCCGCCAACCGCACATTCCCCGTCCCCGGAAGCGCCCCGCGATCACCTGCCACTCCAGGCCGCCGCGCGCCCGCCGGGCTTGGAGAGTGGCCGACCGCTCGCGGCGCGGCGCCGGACGGTCACGATCGCGCTGGTGGCGGCGAGGTCGCTGACCGGGCCGCCGTCGACGAGCAGCAGACCGGCTCGCAGACCGGGAGCGATCCGATCGCGGGTGACGCCGTGGGCCGGCCACGAGCCAGGGCCCCGAGCGCCCGGCGCCGCGTCCGGCGGATGAGCCGCCCAGGGTCGCGGGTGACATCGTGGTCCACCACGAGCCGGGAGCGGGGCCTACCGGCGCGGGCCGTGGATCTCCCGGTGCAGGCGTTCCATGCGCTGATCGAGCCGGGCCGCGTCCTCGGCCGCCGCGGTCAGCTCGTCGCGCAGCCGCGGCGGCACCACATCCGGATCGTGCTTGTAGTAGATCTTGTGTTCGAGGCTGGCCCAGAAGTCCATGGCCACGGTGCGCAGCTGCACCTCCACGGGCACCGCCACCACCCGGTCCGACATGAAGACCGGGACCTCCACGATCAGATGCAGGCTGCGGTAGCCGTTCGGTTTCGGCTTGGCGATGTAATCCTTCTCGACGACCAGGTTGACGTCCGGCTGCCGGGTCAGCATCTTCGCCACCGTGTAGACGTCCGACACGAAGCTGCACACGATCCGGATCCCGGCGATGTCCCGGATCCGCGCCCGCAGGTCGTCGAAGGTGAGCGGGCAGCCCAGCCGCCGGGCCTTCGCCGTGATGCTGGCCGGCGATTTCAGCCGGGGCAGGACGTGCTCGATCGGATTGCCGGTGCCGCGATGGGTGAGTTCCTCCGCCAGGATCGTGATCTTCGTGTTGATCTCGGCGAGCCCGAACTTGTACACCATCAGGAAATGGTTCAGATCGGTGAGCTGCTCATGCCACGTCTCGGGATGCACCCGGCGGGCGATCTGCCCGGGATGATCGGTCGTCACGGTCGCATCTCTCTCTGACATAACGGTCATCGCTGCCGCGCCGCTGACTTGGCCTGGTACATGGCGGCGTCGGCCTCGCGCAGCAGATGGTCCGGGTCCGCGGCGCCCTCGCCGGAGATCGCCGCCCCGATGCTGAGGCCCACCTCGACGACGTGCCCGCCGATGGTGAACGGCTCGGTCACCGTGGCCTTGATCGCGGCGATGACCTCGTGAGTCCCGCCGGACCCGGACACCCCGTCGATCAGCACCACGAACTCGTCCCCGCCCAGCCGCGCCACCGTATCGGTGCGCCGCAACCGCGCGGTCAGCCGCCGCGCCACCTCGATCAGCAGTTGATCGCCGGTCGCGTGGCCGAACGTGTCGTTCACCGTCTTGAATCCGTCCAGGTCGAGCAGCAGGATAGCGAACCGGTACCCCGGCTCCCGGGCCGCCCGCCGGCCGGCCTGCGCCATCCGGTCCTCCAACAGGACCCGGTTCGGCAGCCCGGTCAGATGATCCCGCAGCGCCGCCTGCCGCAGCTTCTCCTGCATCACCCCGTAGTCGAGGGCTTTGGCCAGCAACGATCCGGAATGGTTCATCATCTCCCGGCCCGGCGGGGTGGTCGACTGGATTCGGCCGACCGCCGCCAGCATGCCCCAGTCACGGGCCCGGGTGCGGATCGGCACCACGAACACGATGTCGGAGTCCGCACCGCGGGCCCGTTCGAACAGGTCGATCGGCGGGAATTCATCCACCGGAAGGACACTGCCGGCCGGGAACCGGTAGGCGCCGGTCACCTGGAGCGTGTCCGGCAGGTCCGGATGCCACAGGCCGAGGGCGCCCGCCTTCGCCGGCGTCAGCTCCAGCCAGGCCAGATGCCGCGGATCCCGTTCTTGCGCGCCGAGCAGCGCCAGCCCCAGCTCGTACTGGATGTTCAACGTCTCCTGCAGATAGCTGACCTGCCCGAACAGTGCCCGGGTGTGCTCCTCCGAGACGGGCGGCCCGCCACTCGGGCAGCCGCACGACTCCCGGCCCACGAACACCGTCGGCACCAACCGGCGCGGCGCCGGCCGGTCCAGCAGCTCGTGGACGGCGGCGCCCAGTTCGCCGAGCGGCTGCCGCACACTGGCCAGGGCCGGCCGCAGGTACGCCGCGTCCGGAATGTCGTCGAACCCCACCACGGCCAGCTCCCGCGGCACGTCGAATCCGGCGGCCCGCATCCGGGTGATCAGCCCGATCGCGTTCCGGTCGGTGCCCAGCACGATCGCCGACACCGGCATCCCGGCCCGGATCAGCAGGTCGGCGACCGCCTCCCCACCGCTCTCGTGGTTGTCGCCGGTGTCCATCACCAGCGGCTCCAAACCGTTCGCGGCCAGCGCCTCCGCGTACCCGGCATGCCGTTCCCGCAGGTCGAAGTGTGCGAGGTAGCCGGCGAACGCGATCCGCTCGTGCCCGTGTTCGACAAGGTGTGCCACCGCGTCGCGTACCCCGCTGCGGTTGTCGGCCAGGACCACCGAGGAGGCGGCGGCCTCCTGCGCCACGAAGACCACCGGCAGCCCGGCGCGGCGGGCCGCCGCGGCGTAGCCGGTCGCGACCGCGCCCGGCAGCACCACCAGCCCAGACAGGTGACGCCAGGCCAGTGGCCGATCGAAATCGGGCAGACCGCTGCGGTCAGCGCTGTGCGACCCCGGATCCAGGGTCTGTATCGCCATCACCCGGTCACCGGCGGCCACCGCCGCCCGGTTGATCCCCTCGATGATCGCGCCGTAGTAGTCGCCGCCGACGAACGGCGACAGGATCCCGAACGTGCGCCCCTTCACACCGCCCATGATCCCGCATGCCGGGTGGGCCCATGCCCAGGTCAGCCCGGGAGGTCAGCGCAGGCCGAGCGCCGCCAGCGCGGACCGCACCGCCGCGCCCGCCGGGCGCAGGATCTCGTCACGCACCCAGCGGCCCGCCGGGGCCACCACCGCCCGCCACACCCAGGCGACCCCCTGGAACAGCAGCCCGAACGTCCACCGCCAGACGAACCGCACCACGATCCCGATCGGTCGCAGCACGAACCGGTACGCCCCGTCCCAGCCGACCCGGAGGAACCACCACACCGCCCGGCCGACCGGCGCGAGGACCCACCGCCACAGGAACTCGAGGCTCACCGCGATCGCGATCCCGATCGGCCGCAGCACCCAGCGGTGGAACGCCTCCGCCACCGGCACGATCACCTGCCGCCACAGCCACCGCAGCGGCACCGCCAGCATGGCGAACACCCACGTCAGCACCGCGAGCAGCCCTTTGCCGAGCAGCCGCAGCACCGGCTCCAACACGTCGCGCCACAGCCAGGCGAGCGGAATCACCACGAGATGACGCCACAGCCAGGTGACCGGAACCACCACGAGGTGATGCCACAGCCAGGCCAGCGGCGTCAGGGCATAGGCGAGCACCTCGAGGAGCAGGCGGAACGGCAACACGACGACGATGGCGACGGCCCTGACCGGCCACAGGAACCAGGGAAGCCCGGACTCGCGGGACTCATCGGCGTTCGGCACGCGCTCAAGGTAACCGATGCCGGAAACCTCACGGGCCGGGCACGTAGTTGTCGTCGAGATGGTGGCGCAGCGTCTCGGTGAAGCCGGCGGTGTCGCCGGTGCGCAACTGTTCCACCAGCGTCTCGTGTTCGGCGATGATGTCGTCGCACCGGGCGAGCAGATGGTCGCCCTTGCAGAACAGCAGGAACCGTTGCCGGTCGGCCAGGCGGTCGGCGAGTTCGAGCAGTACGTCGTTGCCGGCCGCCTCCACGAACGCGCGGTGGAAGCTGATCGTCAGCTCGATGAACCGCCGGACGTCGCGGTCCCCGAAGGCGTCGCGTTGCGCTTCGATCGAGGCGCGCAGCCGTTCGGCGAGCTGTCCGCGGGCGGTGGCGCCGATTCGGCTGGCCCCGGCGGCCTCCAGGATCAGGCGGGTGTCCTGGAGGTGGGCGATGGTGCGTTCGCTCAGCCCTTGCACGAGCGCCCCCCGCTTGGGGTAGATGACGATCCAGCCCTCGTCCTGCAAGCGGCCCAGCGCGGCCCGAACCGGCGTGCGGCTCACCCCGATCTGCTGGGCGAGACCCTCCTCGCCCAGCATGGCGCCGGCCGGGTGTACCCCGTTGAGGATGCCGTCACGGATCGCCCGGTAGGCACGCTCCGCCGCACTCGTGCTCGCGTCCAAGGGTTTCCTCTCGCAGTGGCCTGACACGCGCGGACGACGTCATTCTTCCGGGCGGGCCGCCAGTCGCCGTCACCGGCGGTCGGGCCCCGGCCACGATGGCCGCAACTGGTATACATGATGTATACAAGACCGGAACGCGTCGCCGACGGTAAAGGAACCCGGGCACCCATGGCCATCTCCAGCTATCTCGACGATCCCGAGACCCGCCGGGCGCTGCACCAGCGGACCCTGAGCGTGGTGATGGCCTCGCAGGTGTTCAGCGGCGCCGGCCTGGCCGCCGGCGTCACCGTCGGCGCCCTGCTCGCCGAGCAGATGCTCGGCGCCGGCGCTCTCGCCGGACTGTCGGCGGCCGTCTACACCGGCGGCTCCGCGATCGCGGCCCTGGCCGTCGGGCGGATGTCCCAGCGCCACGGCCGCCGCACCGGCCTGGCCGCCGGGTACGCCGCCGGAACGCTCGGCGGCGCCGGAGTGGTCGCCGCCGCCGCCCTCGACAGCGTCGTGCTGCTGCTGATCTCCCTGCTCGTCTACGGCGCCGGAACCGCCACGAACCTGCAGGCACGCTACGCCGGCGCCGACCTCAGCCCTCCGCACCGCCGCGGCCGGGCGATCAGCTCAGTGCTCGTCACCACCACCGTCGGCGCGATCATCGGCCCCAACCTCGTCGCCGCCACCGGCCGCGCCGCCGAGAGCTTCGGCCTGCCCGCCCTGGCCGGCCCGTTCGCCCTGGCCGCCGTCGCCTACGCGATCGCCGGGGTGATCCTCTTCCTGCTGCTGCGCCCGGACCCGCTGCTGATCTCCCAAGCCGTGCGGACCGGCGCCATGCCTACCGCGACCGCCGAAGCAGCGCCACGGTCCGCGGGTGGCCTGACCGCCGGCGCCGCCACCATGATCCTCACCCAGCTCGTCATGGTCGCGGTGATGACCATGACCCCGGTGCACATGCGGGACCACGGCCACGACCTCGCCGCCACCGGCCTGGTCATCTCCCTGCACATCGCCGCCATGTATCTGCCGTCACTGGTCACCGGCATCCTCGTCGACCGTGTCGGCCGTACGCCGGTGGCCGTCGCCTCCGGCGTCACACTGCTCGCCGCCGGGGTCGTCGCCGCCACCGCCCCCGACGACTCCGTCCCGCTGCTCGGCCTCGCCCTCAGCCTGCTGGGCCTCGGCTGGAATCTGGGCCTCGTCGCCGGCACCGCGATGATCACCGACGCCGTCCCGGCCGCACGGCGCGCCCGCGTCCAGGGCAACGTCGATCTGTGCATCGCCCTCGCCGGAGCCGGTGGTGGCCTCGCCAGCAGCCTCGTCATGAGCGCCACCAGCTACGCCACGCTCTCGATCACCGGCGGTCTGCTCGCCCTCGCCACGATCCCGTTCGTCGTCGTCGCCGGCCCTCGAAGGCGACGCCAACCCGTTCCGGGCGCACCGGAGAAGATCGCGGCATGACGGCGGACCGGCCCCGGTGGCACCAGGCCCTTCAGTCTCGCGGGGTGAGCGCGGCCGCCTCGATGACATCACGGATCTCCCGGATACCGGCCTCGACGCGGGGGCGGACGTGGGCGGCCATCGCGTCCGGCAGCACGTCCGTCTGCCACACCAGACGGCTGCCCGCGCCGTCCTCGAAGACCTGGAACGACGCGTGATGATAGGTGAGCGGCATCCGCTGACCCTCGACCACGGTGTACGCCATCCGCCGCAACTCGTGGTCGACGGCCACTATCAGTTCACGGACCTCCGTGCCGTCGGGCATGGTCAGGATGCGGTGGGCGCCGTCGATGCGGGTGGTGAGCACCCGCCGCGGCAGCATCCGCCGGTGCACCGCCCCGACGTCGGCCACCGCCTCCCACACCTGCTGAACGGGAACGGACAGGACGGTCTCGACGCGTACGGTGGCCACGCGACCACCCTAGAGGTGTAAGAAACCGGATAGCCCCGCGCGTCACAGCGCGTGGAATAGTGGTCGCGATTCCATTTCGGCCCACCGGAGGCGCTGGGCCGGGCCGTGGGATCGAGGCCGCGGGTTGCCGCCCCGGCCGTGCCGGACTGCCGGCTCTCCCACGGCCCGGACGGCCGTCACCCACCGGCACGACCCGAGGACGCCGGTCAGCCCATGCGGCGGTAGGTCCCGTCCTCGTCGACGGCGTCGGCGAACTCCTCGAAGTCGAGATTGCCGATGACCAGGTTGCGGGACACGTCCGGATAACCCTCCGGTGCGACACGGAACGTCATGCCGGAGCCCTCGTCCAGGTCGACGGCGAGCATCGGGCGGCCCGGGTCGGTCATGGTCACGGTGTCGGCCAGGAAGAGATAGGCCAGAGCGTCGTCCGCGTCCACGTCGATGAGCGTCTGCGGTGTGACACCGTCGAAGGCGGGATCGCTGACGAACGTGGCGTCCTCGTCGCCGAGCAGTTCCATCAGTTCCCGCCAGGCGTCGTCGTCACTGAAGTCGGTGCGCAGCACCAGCGACTTCAGGTCCTCGGCCGGGGGCAGCGCCTCGACGCTCGAACGGTCACCATCGGCCGGCACGGCGTCGCTCACGGAACGGTTCACGAGGGCACGACCTGCCCGGTGCGCTTGGCGCGGCGCAGCACGGCCAGTGACCACACCGACGGCAGCAGGAACGTGATCACGAACGGTACGCCGAACAGGGCGGTCAGGCCGACGCCGAAGTTGGCGCCGACGACCCCGGCCGTCCACACCCGCTGGGCCCAGCCCAGATAGGCGCCGATCGCCAGGATCGACAGGGCCACACCCCACCAGGCGCGGCGCATCCGCCCGGTGAGCGTGCCGTGGATCAGGACCCCGAACGCGGCGAGCGCCGTCAGGAGGGCGCCCACACCGAGGATCACGTCACCGGCCCCGCCGAACGTGACCGGCTGGTAGGCGTAGTCCAGCACGATGTCACCGGACGAATCGGTCAGATCGCCGACCAGCCACCAGGTGGCGACCGGCACGGCCGGAACCAGCGGGACGAGGGCGAGCGGGTACGCCTTCTGCAACGTGTTCGACCTCTGTTTCTCGCGAGCCAAGCCGGTCCATGCTGCCCATGATCAAACTCTGTCGTCAAGTGCGCCCACCGATGTCAGCCCGGCGGGCGCGGCACACGCGGGAGTGGGCAGGCGCTCGCGCCGAGCTTCCCGGAACGGCCATTGTTCTCGGGGGCGCTCCACCGCGTACCCCCGGGGTGGGAAAGGCCGCGGTCACCGCCCGCCGCGTGTCGAACACACGCTCAGCCCATCGGTCGGAGCCTCATCTCACGGCACCGGACGTCGCCGGGTGGGCCGTCGAGCGGAACCGCGCCGCCAGACAAACCCATGAACCATCTCCGGTACGGCAAAGCCGCGACCGAGTGCCACTCCCGCCTGTGCCGCGCCCGCCGGGCTGAGCTCGGTCGGCACGGGAAGACATCGACGGCATCGCCTACGCCTCAGGACACCGGAACCTTCGGTGACGTCCTGACCGATATGGTCGACGGATGCGCTTGATCGGGCTTCTCGGTGGGATGAGCTGGCAGTCCACCGCCGAGTACTACCGGATACTCAACGACCTCACACACGTTCGTCTCGGTGGCCTGCACTCGGCCCGCTGCCTGCTGTACTCGGTGGACTTCGCCGACATCGAGCGGATGCAGGCCGACGGCCGATGGGAGGAGGCGGGCGCCACCCTCGGCAGGGCGGCGAAGGTGCTGGAGCAGGGCGGCGCCGAGTTCGTCGTGCTGTGCACCAACACCATGCACAAGGTCGCCGACCAGGTGGCGGCCGCGGTGAGCATCCCGCTGCTGCATCTGGGCGACACGACGGCCGAGGCCGTGAAACGACGCGGCGTCACGACGGTCGGCCTGCTGGGCACCCGTTTCACCATGTCGCAGGATTTCTACCGCGGCCGGCTGGCCGACCACGGGCTGAAGGTTCTGGTGCCGTCCGCCGAGGACCAGCGGATCGTGAACGAGATCATCTACGACGAGCTCTGCCTGGGCATCGTGAAGCCGGAGTCCCGCGACGCGTACCGGCGGATCATCCGGAGTCTGGTCGCCGCGGGCGCCGAGGGCGTGATCTACGGCTGCACCGAGATCGAGCTCCTGGTCGACGACACCGACAGCCCGGTTCCGGTGTTCCCGACCACCCGCCTGCACTGCGAGGCGGCCCTCGACGAGGCTCTGCGCCCCGCTTCCTGACCGAATGACGTCTCCGCCGGTCGCCGATCCGGTCGCGCACCACGGTCCGGCGGCGGACGGCACCCGCGTTCGGCGGAATCCGGTCGTGCAGGGCGTGCGGTCACGTTGCCGTGGTCTGCGCGGCGGGACCGGGCGCCGGTCACGGCCGGTCAACTGGTCCAGCTGAGCAGACGGGACAGGTGGGGGTCGCCGTCGCCGGCGACGGTCTCAGCGGCACCCAGGACGACGTCGCCGCCGCTGCCGTCGATCGTGATCAGGGTGCCCTCGGGGAAGGTGCGGCCGTCGGCGACCAGGTGGCCGGCGCCGACGCTGAGGGCGGTGGCGGCCACGACGGCGGGTTTGCCCATCGACCGGGCGACGACGGCGGCGTGGCTGGTCAGGCCACCGGTGGTGGTGAGGATCCCGGCCGCGGCCGCCAGGCCGTGCATGTCGAGCGGGGAGGTGTGCGGGCGGACCAGGACGACCGGACCGCCGGACGCCATCCGGACGGCGCTGTCGGCGGTGACCGCCACCCGGCCGGTGGCCACCCCCGGGCTGGCGCCCAGGCCGCGTGTCAGCCCGGCGGTGGCCCGGATTCGGGGAACGGTGGCCGCCGCGAGGTGAGCTGGGGTGATCCGGCGCAGGGCGGTCGCCCGGTCGATGAGCCGCTCGTCGACCAGGTCCACGGCGACGCGGACCGCCGCCCGCCCGGACAGCCCGCCGGGACGGACCTGCAGCAGCCACAGCCGGCCGGACTCGACCGTGAACTCGACGTGGCAGACGTCCCGGTAGTGGCGTTCCACCCGGTCGAGCGCGTCGAGCAGCTCCGCCCACACCGCAGGGGAGCGGGTGGCGAGCGTGTCCAGCGGCAGGGTCGGGACGGTTCCGGAGACGACGGCGTCGCCCTGGCGGCGGTACAGCACGTCGCCGTAGGGCTGCCGCTCGCCGGTGCTCGGGTCGCGGCTGAACGCCACCCCGCTGCCGCTGCGGTCGTCGCGGTCGCCGAAGACCATCGCCTGCACCACGACCGCTGTCCCGGTGTCGTGCGGAATGCCGTGCAGCTCCCGGTAGGTGATGGCGCGAGGGGTGTTCCACGAGGCGAAGACCTGCCGCACCGCCGCGTCGAGGGCGTCGGCCGAGCCCACGTTGAGCACCGTGTCCATCATGCCGGGCATGGACACGGCCGCCCCGGAACGGACCGACACGAACAACGGCCGGGCCGGGTCACCGAAGCGGCGACCGCACGCCGTCTCCAGCTCCCGGACGGCCTCGGCCAGCCCGTCGACGGGAAGCGGGGCGGCTCCGGCCAGCCCGTCGACGGGGAGCGGGGCGGCTCCGGCCAGCCCGTCGACGGGGAGCGGGGCGGCTCCGGCCAGCCCGTCGACGGGGAGTGGGCTGGCTCCGGCAGGACTGTCGGGAGCCGGCCGGCCGAACGTCGTGGGCAGGACGAAACCGGGCGGTACGGGAAGTCCCAGCCGCATGAGGGTGACGAGGCCGTGGGCCTTGCCGCCGATGACCGGGGCATCCAGGCGCAGGCCGGGGGAGAGCGCGTGGATCATCGCGGGATTCCCAGGGTGACCAGCAGATCCTCGTGCAGTTGGAACCACACGCTGTGATACGACGAGGTGGTCTCCGTCAGGTCGCCCCGCGCGAGCGCCGCGCCGAGCCGCCTCCGATAGGCCGCGAAGCGGGGCAGCGCCGACGCCAGCGCCGCGCACACCGGGGTGGCCCGCCTGTCGAGGTCGGTGAAACGGGCCAGGACCCGGGCGTCGTAGGCGGGGTCCGTGTGATCGTTGACGGTCGCCACTCCGTCCACGGTCCGCATGTGCCATGCCGTCGACAGATCCAGCAGCTCCGGGTTGAGGACCATGAAATCCTGGTAGGCGCTGGTCACGGCGTCACGGGCGCCCGCCGCGACGACTTCCTCCGCGACGAGGCGCGCGTCGGCGACTTTGCCGGCCTCGGTGAGACCCCAGCCGCCGAAGGCCCCCGGCGTACGCGTGACGAGCCCTTGGACCGCAAGGTCGATCAACCGTGACTCGGTCTCCTCCGGCGACCACCCACCGGCCTCCGCCACTCGCTCGAGGTCGGTGAATCCCATGCACCGCAGCGTGTGCAGCACCAGCGGATCACTCATGCCGCCCCCTCCGCTTCGCTCCGGCGCCGCCATGAGCTCGAAACTGAGCTGACCGATTCGCTCACAAGCTCGCTCATGCCGTCGCCGCCGCGTGCCCGGCGCCGCGGCCATCGGCGCGCGCGATGATTCGCCCACCGCGGATCCGCACGGCAGCCTCGGCGTCGTCTCCCACCGCCGCCCCGATCGCGTCGGCGAATCGGCCGGACCGGTCGGTGATGATCCGCACGGGCGGTCGCACCCCGCCGGGAAAGATCTGCCGCAGCATGTCCATGAGACCGTCGACCCGCAGCCGCACAAGTGCCCCGATCTCGGCGGGGTCGCTGGTCACGGCCGCGATGGTGATGTTGTCGGCGGCCCGCACCGCCTCCTCGGCCGCGCTGAGCCGGCGAGCGCCGAGCACGACGAGCACCCCGTCGTCGACCTCCTCCGGTGGCTCCCACGGGTCGTCGCAGGCACGCGCCGCCGGGATGAAATCGAGGTGCGGTGGGTTCCATTCATCGTGCAGCGAGATGGATGTGAGGTGGCCGCAGGCGCGGGCCAGGTCGAACGGATCCCCGAACCCGGGCGCCGACTCGGCCAGATGGTCGGCTCCGTGCAGCAGGGTGAGGATCATCTCGGCGAGCCGCACCCGCCGCCCGCCCGGTGGCAGGCAGGACTCCAAGGCGAGCCCGAGAAGCAGCCCTTCGAGGCGGGTGATCTCGCCGAGAACGCGTCGCCCCGGCTCGTCGTCGAACACTCCGGCCACCGATCGGGCCCGCAGCTTGGCGCCGGCGGCCGTGTCACCGGTGAGCGGCAGCCGCTCCAGCCACACCCGGGCGAACGCCTCAGCGGCCGCCGCAACCCCGAAAGCCGGCTCGGCCGCCGCGAAGGAAGCCGCGAAGGAAGCCGCGAAGGAACCGGCGACGGAAGCCGTGGGGGAAGCGCCGGCATGCCCGGCCGAAGACCCGCCGATCGGCCGGTGCGGCCACGAGTCGAGCAGCACCGCCAGATACAGCGAGCGTTTGCTCGGAAAGTTCGAATAGACCGCCCCTCGGGTCAGCTCGGCCCGCTCCGCGATCCGGTCGATCTTCGCCTCCGCATACCCGTGCTCCTGGAACTCGAGGGCCGCGGCGCTCAGCACCGCGGCCCGGGTGCGCGCCTGCTGCTGCGCCCGCGTCAACCGAACCATGCCCATCACGATACCCCTATCATCCGGATGATGGGAACATCGGAAATATGGTTGGCGGTCCGCCGAGCCGGTCCACTAACGTGGCCGTCATGTATAGAGGGATCGCGTTCATGAGGTTGCGCACCCGCCGCTGACGGCGGTGCGACCAGAGAGCCCGCCGTCTCGGCGTCCTGCCGGGCGGCCCCTTCCGGCTACCCGGCTCCTCTTCGAGAGCTGCGGAGCAACCCCGTGTCCCTGGAAACCCTCACGGCCGCGCAACTGCGCGCCGACGACCTCACCCTCACCCTCGGCTCACGCCGGATCCTCGACCACGTCTCGGTGACGGTCTCCCCGAAGTCCCGTCTGGCGATCGTCGGCGAGAACGGCCGCGGCAAGACCACCCTGCTGCACGTCCTGGCCGGTCTGCTGACCCCGGACGCGGGCGCCGTACACCGAGCCGGAAGGATCGGCCTGGCCGCGCAGGCCCTCGCCGCCGGCCCCGGCCAGACGGTCGGCACACTCACCGGTGCGGCACTGCGCGCCTCGCACGACGCTCTGGAAGCCCTCGACCGGGCCACCGGCGATCTGACGGCGGGCCGTCCGGGCGCCGACGACCGGTACGCGCAGGCCCTGGACGCCGCCACCCACCTGGACGCCTGGGACGCCGACCGCCGCGTCGACATCGCCCTGGAAGCGCTGCACGCCTGCTCCGCCCGCGACCGCGAACTGTCCACCCTCTCGGTGGGCCAGCGCTACCGGGTGCGGCTGGCCTGCCTGCTCGGCGCCCACCACGACATCCTGCTGCTGGACGAGCCGACCAACCACCTGGACGCCGACGGCCTGGCCTTCCTGACCGCCCGCCTCAGGGAGCATCCGGGCGGCCTGGCGATCGTCAGCCACGACCGGCAGCTGCTGCGGGACGTGGCCCGCGAGTTCCTGGACCTCGACCCGAGCAGCGACGGCCGGCCGCGCTGGTATGCCGGCGGCTACGACGCCTGGCAGGACGGCCGCCGCCGCGACCGGCAGCGCTGGGAGCAGGAGCACGAGGAGCAGCGGGCCGAACACCGCCGTCTGGCCGAGGCCGTGGACCGGGCCCGGAACCGGCTGTCCACCGGCTGGCGCCCCGACAAGGGCGTCGACAAGCACCAACGCCAGTCCCACACGCCCGGCGTGATCCAGGCCCTGAACCGCGAACGTGCGGCCCTCGCCGCACACGAGATCACCGTGCCGCCACCCCCGCCGGCTCTGCGGTGGCCCGAGCCGGCGACGCGGCGCGGCGTCCCCCTTCTGCAAACCCATGGGGTACGCGTGAGCGCCCGTCTCACCAAGCCGGTCACCCTCGAACTGGAAGGCGGTGACCGCCTGGTGGTCACCGGCGCGAACGGCGCCGGCAAGTCCACCCTGCTGGCCGTCCTGGCGGACCGTCTCGCCCCGACCAGCGGCACGGTGCACCGATCGCCGACCGCCCGGGTCGCCCTGGTGGCGCAGGAGGTCCCGGACTGGCCGCCGGGCGCCACCGCACGCCGGATCTGCCCCACCGACGCGACCGGCCTGCTCGACGCGGAGGCGTGGAGCACCCCGGTGTCACGCCTGTCGCTGGGCCAGCAGCGCCGCCTCGACCTGGCGTCACAGCTGACCTCACGACCGGATCTGATCATCTTCGACGAGCCGACCAACCACCTGTCGGCGGCCCTGGTCGACGAGCTGACCGCGGCGCTGCGGCAGACGTCCGCCGCCGTGGTGGTCGCCACCCACGACCGCCGGCTACTCGCCGACCTGGCCGACTGGCCTCGGCTCGACCTGGATTGACGGCACCGTTGTGGAGGCCGGACGCCGACCGCGCCCGGCCTCCCCGGTCAATCGATCAGGTAGAGCTCGGCCGCCGCGTAGCGGGCCAGCAGGAAACCGACGATCCCCACCACCCAGCCCATCATGTCGCTGCGGGCCAGCCACTGGCTGAACCTGGTCAGCACCGGCATCAGCCGCTTGCCGGTGGCCATCCGCACGCCGAGCAGCACCAGCGCCGGCAGGATCATCACCAGGCAGTAGCCGGCCATCGTCGCCGTGATCTGGGCGGCGTTCATCGACGACGTGGTGATCAGGCCGATCGCCGCGAGGTACGGCAGCATCGTCGTCACCTCGGCCGCGGCGGCCACCAGCGCCAGGCCCATCAGCGGCAGCAGACTGCCCTCCATCGGCGGTGTCCGCAGCGGCTTCGTCGAGCCGTTCATCCGGAAGCTGTAGAAGAACATGCCGACACCGATCACCAGCAGCCCCCACAGGACCGGCCGGCTGTCCAGCAGCCGGGTCAGCTGCGGCAGAAACCGGTCGGCGCCCAGCGCCACCGCCACACCGACACCGAAATAGAACAGCGCCACCGTGCCCAGGAACACCACCACCCGCCCGGCACGGACCGGGCCCGGCTGGATCAGGAACCAGATCGGGATCAGCAGGGTGCCGAAACTGGTCGAGTCGACGAGCGCGAGCAACACCAGCGAACCGAGAGACGCCACATCCATTCCCTCACTCTCCCGGTGAGCGCACGGGCCGTCGTCCGCCGAAGGATGTACGCCCGTCGAACACCGTCGTGGTGGGATGGGACCGTGCGGGTACGACAGCTGTGGCGGACGAACACGCGGTTCCAGGACGCCGTCACCGCGGCGGCCACCCTCGCCGCCGGGCTCGTGCTGAACCTCGTCGGCCTCACCATGCTGTGGCCCTCCCCGGCCGAGCAGCCCAACCCGGGCTGGCACCACCTCACCCTGCTCGGCGGCTGCCTCGTCATGCTCGGCAAACGCCGGCACCCGATGGCCGCCCTCGCCGCCGGCACCGCGATCCTCGCCGTCGACGCGCTGCTCGGCGGCAGCATCGCCGTCATCCTGGTGATGTTCGACCTGCTGTTCTCGGCCGCGCTGTTCGCGTCCGACCGGGCCCGCACCGCCCTGACCACCGGCGCGTTCGTGCTCACCGGCACCGCCAGCGTCGTCGGCGGGCTCGCCGCCGGACAGGTCCGGTTCGCCGTCTTCATCTGCCTCCAACTGGTGACGTTGCTGCTCGTGCCCCTGTGGTGGGCCGCCAACATCCGCCAGCAGCGGCAACTCGGCGACCTCGCGGCCCGGGAAGCGGTCGTCGCCGAACGCGCCGCCATGGCCCGCGACCTGCACGACGTCATCGCCGCCCACCTCACCACCACGGCCATGCACTCCGGCGCGGCCCTGGCCCGGCCGCCGGACACCGGGCGCGACCGGGCGGCGCTCCAGGCGGTACGCGCCAGCAGCCTCGCCGCCCTCGAGGAGATGCGCAGCATGATCCTGCTGCTGCGGGCCGACGACCCGGCGCCCCGCGATCCCAGCCTGCCCGGTGGCCTCGACCGGCTGCCCGACCTCGCCGCCGCCGCTGCCGGTGGCCTGCGCGTCGACACGCACGTCGTGGACGTGCCGGTGCCGGCGGTCGTGGCGCAGACCGTCTACCGGATCGTCGGCGAAGCCCTCACCAACGCCGGGAAACACGCCCCCGGATCGTCGGTGCGCCTCGACGTACGTCCCGACGGCGACCGGCTCACGGTCACCGTCAGCAACACGATGACCAGCGGAAACAGCATCGACCACGAGGCGCTCAGCGCCGGCACCGGGCTGCTGTCGATCCGCGAACGGGCCACCCTGCTCGGCGGCGAACTGACCGCCGGCCGCGACGGCGACCACTGGACCGTTCAGGCCACCCTGCCACTCCGGGGAGACACATGACCAACGCCGTGCACAGCCCTCCTCGACCCCGGGGCCGGTCATGATCCGCGTCCGGGGTGGCCTCCTTCGACTGCCGGACCGGTCATGATCCGTGTCCTGCTCGCCGACGACCACGCCGGTGTCCGGGCCGGCATGCGCCTCATGCTGGAGGCCGCCACCGACGTCGAGGTCATCGGCGAGGCCGCCGACGGGGCGGTCGCCGTCCGGCAGGCAGCCGCGCTGCGCCCCGACGTGGTGCTCATGGACATCCGGATGCCCGGCGTCGACGGCATCAGCGCCACCCGTGACATCACCGCGGCCGGGCACGCCGACGTGCTCGTGCTCACCACGTTCGACCTGGACGAATACCTGTTCGGCGCGCTTCGTGCGGGTGCCGCCGGTTTCCTGCTGAAGTCGGTCGAGCCGGGCGCCCTGATCGACGCGGTCCGGCGGGTCGCCGCCGGCGACGGGGTCCTCGCCCCCGAGGTGACCCGGCGGCTGCTCACCGCCTTCGCCGAGACCCCGGCGCCACGGACGGCTCCGGCCGCCCTCGACCACCTGACCGACCGGGAACGCGACGTCCTGGCCGCCCTCGGCCGGGGACTGTCCAACGCCGACCTCGCCGCCGAACTGGCCATCACCGAGGCCACCGCGAAAACCCACGTCTCCCGGGTGCTGGCGAAGCTGAACTGCGCCTCCCGCGTGCAGGCCGCGATCCTCGCCAAAGAGGCAGGCATCGCCTGACGGGCCACCGAGCGGGGCATCCCATCGGATTAGCCTGGCGGGCATGCGGATCGTCGTCGTCGGCCTGGGCGGAACCATCGCCATGACCAGCCGGCCCAGCGGGGGAGTGGCGCCCACCCTCACCACGGCCGAGCTGGTCGCCGCCGTGCCCGGGCTCGCGGACACCGGCATCGACCTCGACGTGCGGCAGGTCCGCAACCGGCCCGGCGCCGCGCTGACGCTGACCGACCTCTCCGAGGTCGTCTCGCTGCTCCGCGAGGCCTTCGCGACGGGCACGGCGGGCGCGGTGGTCACCCAGGGCACCGACACGATCGAAGAGTCCGCGTACGCCCTGAGCCTGCTCCACACCGGCGACGAACCGATCGTCGTCACCGGGGCGATGCGCAACCCGACCCTGGCCGGCGCCGACGGCCCCGCCAACCTGCTCGCCGCGGTTCGCGTGGCGGCCGCTCCCGAGGCGCGCGGCCTGGGCTGCCTGGTGGTGACGGCCGACGAGATCCACGCCGCCGACCGGGTCCGCAAGACCCACACCACCAGCGTGGCGACCTTCGCCTCCCCGAACGGTGGCCCGCTCGGCTACCTGACCGAGGGCCGTGCCCACCTGCTCAACCGCCCGCCCCGCCGGTACACGGTCCCGGCGGATTCGCTCGCCGCGCCCGCCCGGGTCACCCTCCACACGGCGACGCTCGGCGACGACGGCAGCCTCCTCCCGCTGCTCGCCGACCGCTCCGACGGCCTGGTCATCGCCGCCCTCGGCGTGGGCCACGTCCCCGAGACCTGGGTGCCACACCTGGAGGCGGCCGCCCGCCGCATCCCGGTGGTCCTCACCTCCCGGACCGGCGCCGGCCGTGTTGCCACCAGCACCTACGGTTACCCCGGCGCGGAACGCGACCTGCTCTCCCGCGGTCTGATCCCGGCCGGGTTCCTCGACCCGTACAAGGCCCGCCTGCTTCTGCAACTGCTCCTCACCACCGGCCACCCCGACATCCCGGCCGCGTTCCACGAGGCCACCACCTGACTGCCGGTGGCCTCGCACGACGGGTCCCCCGGTCGCCAACTTCCGGCACGACGCCCCCATGTGCGCCGATCGATAGCTGTCATGGGCGCCGCAGGCGTGGGAAGGTGGCACGATGCCGCACATCGATCTTCCGCCGCTGCCCGGGATCGTCGGGCTACTGGCCGCGCATCCGGACACCGCCGGCCCGCTCAACCAGCTCGCCGAGGCCCTGCTTCGCGGGCCGTCACCGCTGACTCCGGCCCAGCGGGAGACCATCGCTTCCCACGTCTCCCGGGGCAACGACTGCGACTTCTGCGCGCAGACCCACGGGGCGGTGGCCCGCGAGCTCGGCGGCGCCGATCCGCAGGACGCGACCTTGCGGTCGCTTCTGACCATCGCCGACAAGGTACGGGTGAGCGGCCGCGAAGTGACCGCCGACGACATCGCCCAGGCCCGCGCCGCCGGCGCCGACGACCGGTCCATCCACGACACGGTGCTGATCGCGGCCGCCTTCTCGATGTTCAACCGCTACGTCGACGGGCTGGCAACCCTGACTCCCGCCGACCCGTCCCACTACGACCGGCACGCCAAGGCCCTGGCCGCCGGCGGCTACCTACGCCCACTGCCCTGATCAGCGGGACTCTGCGGGGTCTGGCTGACTAGTTCGGCTGGTCGTGGGTGCTGTCACAGCACCGTTGAGACGCGCCCAGCGCCAGCCGAGCGGCGCTGGCTGGTCGTGGGCCCTGATCCTGCTGGCTTATCAGTAAAGGCTCGCTACCAGCGCATGTCCGGTCCGGCCCCGCTTTGCCAGGCCTCACGACGACGGGTGCCGGGTAGCGGAAACCGGACCTGGATCAGCGGTTCGACGGCGCCGGCGCCGTCGCCGTCGCCGTCGGTCGGCGGTCCAAGGCCGGTGAAGATCCGTCCGTTGCGGTGGTTGCGCATGTAGACGGCGTTGTGTGAACGGTGTGCTCGTCGCTGGGCAAGACCGGCGAAGTGACCCGGCCGGCCGGTGATGGTTCCTCGGCGATCGCCGTCGATGCTGCCCCGTGAACTGCACCGTGTGGCACCGGCCGGCCGCCACACGCCACCACCATCACGTTCACCGGCTGGCAGCGCACGCGGAGGCGAGTCCCCGGTCCGGTCCGGGGGAGACGGGACACGGATCTCGGCCATCTGTGTTCCGCAGACGTGACACCCGCAACGGGTGTTCTCACACCCACTACGGGTGTCACGTTCTCCGAGCACACATCGTCCAGCACGCCGGCCCTCCGCCCACCAGACGACAGGACGCCGGGGCGGCAGGGCGCCGGGGTGGCAGGGCGCCGGGGTGGCAGGGCGGCTGGGCGGCAGGGTGCCGGGGTGGCTGGGCGGCAGGGTGCCGGGGTGGCTGGGCGGCAGGGTGCCGGGGTGGCTGGGCGGCAGGGTGCCGGGG